>JBIIHZ010000017.1:0-12412 GCA_044235265.1 Candidatus Sericytochromatia bacterium | reverse complement strand
AGCGCACTCGCGAGGGCCATCGGGTTCCCGCAACCCACCACGGCCCTCCGGTCGGCCTCGAGGTCGACCCGGCGGTCCAGCGCCAGCTGGACGACCAGGGCCGGGCCCGCTCCCAGCGCGAGGCGGGCCCAGATGGGCAGCGCCCTCGATCGTCGTGACCGGGTCCGCCCACGATCGGGCGATCGCCCCGGGAGCAGCCACGTGCTCATCAGGAGCTGGGGAGCACTGGCCAGGGATGCGACGAACGTCGCCCAGCCCGCGTCGCGCGCCTCGACATGGGCCAGCTCGTGGGCCAGGACCGCCTCGAGTTCCTCGGGTTCGAGCAGCTCGACCAGCCCGCGCGAGGTCACCACCGTGGCGCCATCGCGGAGGTCGGAGAGGGTGCAGGACCAGGGAACGGGGTCCGGGCTCACGTGCAGGGCGGGGCAAGGCATCTCGAGGCGCGATGCCACGAGGTTGATGATGCGCCACAGGCCCGGCCACGAAAGGGGATCGGCTGGCTGGGCGCGCAAGAGGGTGAGCAGCGTCTTCCGCCCGGCCAGGATGGACCAGCTCGCCAGCCCCCCCCCCGCAACGGCGACCAGCAGGGCGGGAACGGGACCGGCCAGCACGTTCAGGGCCGCGATCGTCCCACCCGAGAGAGCGACCAGGCGCAGGCAACCGGGCCAACTTGCCCACATGAGCCGGGTCCTCAGGAATCCGTCACGCGGGGCCGCACATCATGAGGGCCTGCTTGACCTCCATGGCGCGCTCGTTCTCGGGAGGAATCAACCGGACGGCCTGCTCGAGGAGGGGTCTGGCCCGCGCCAGTTCGCCGGATCGGAGCCACAGCATCCCCAGGTCCGCCTGAGCCTCCCCGAGATCGGGGTCGCGCCGGACCGCCTGCTCGAAGGCGCCCCGGGCCTCTTCGAGTTGCCTGAGCAGCTGATAGATGGTCCCGAGCGTGTGGTAGTACTGGCCGGACGGCTGGAGATGGATCGCGTACCGGACCGAGGTCCTGGCCTTCTCCAGATTGCCCTGATCCCGGGCCAGCCGCCCCAGCGTGTGATGCGCCTCCCCATGGTTCGGATCGATCTGGATGATCTGCTCGCAGACGTCCATGGCCGCTCGACGCTCGAGCATCTGCTCGTGGGCCCAGACCAGCAGCATGAGCGCGTCGATGTCCCGGGGTTCGACATCCAGCAGATCGTAGGCACGCCGGAGCGCCTCGGGTGGGTTCCCGCGATCCCGTGCGATGTGCATCAGTCGACGTCGGCTATCGACGTGGCGAGGATCGAGACTCACGACCCGCTGGAGCGGGGCTTCCTCGGAACGCAGATCGCCCAGTCGCCGGTAGAGATCCGCCAGCAAGAGCGCCGTCTCGACCTCGCGGGGGTGGGCTTCCAGCAAGCGACCGTAGGTCTTGGCCGCCGCAGCCAGATCATGGATGAGCACCTGCGCGCGCGCGATGCGGCGCATGGTCTCGACATCGGAAGGTTCGATCCGGAGGGCCATCTCCCACCAGCGGATCGCGAGCGCGAACTGCGATTCCTGCTGGGCCCGCTCGGCGAAGTAGAGAGACATGCGGCGACGCAGCAACGCCAGGTCGGGTTCGACGCAACCGGCCCGGTGGGCCGCCTCGAGGTGCTCCCAGACCTGGCGGGCCTCCTGGATGGGCCAGTTCGCATCGGGCACGCGGATCCCGTCGTCTCCGACCACCGTGGAGACGCGGACCCGATCGTCCCAGAGCATCTGTGCGAGCCCCAGATGGGCCGGAGCAAAGTCCGGGTGCGCCGCCAGGATGGCCTCGTATTCCTGACGGGCGAGCGTGGAATCTCCCCCGAGGCGATACAGGAGGGCCCGGGTGGAGAGGGCCCGCGGGTCGGAAGACCACCTCTCCAGATGACGGGCGAGAGCCGCCATCGCGTCCGCGCGACGCCCGGCCCGGAGATGGGTCTCGGCCAGACGGTTCCCGACCTCCGGGAGAGAATCGATCGCCTGCCATCTTTCCAGGCGGCGCAGGGCCTCATCCCAGTCCTCGCGAGCCGTCAGCTCATCGAGCGAGCGAGTCGCGGCCTCCCGGAACAGGGGCAGCAGCTCGTCGCGATCGGGCTCACCCGCAGAGAGCTCGCAGGCCCGGGCCAGGTGTTCGAAGGCGTCCTGTGCCTGCCCCATCCCGAGCAACAGCTGACCGAGGCCGATCCGGGGCATCCGATCGTCCGGGTCGCGCGCGATCGCGTCGAGGTAGCAGGCGATGGCAGCGTCGAACCGTCCCAGGCCGATCTCGGACAGGGCGAGCGCCTGCCGGGACAGATTTCGCCCGGGATCCCGCTCCAGCACGCGCAGAAAGGCCTCCCGGGCCTCGTCGAAGAAGCCCCCCATCGCCGCGATCTCCCCGTGACGGTGCGCGAGGCGAAGGTCATCGGGCAGACGGGTGACGAGCGTGCGCCAGACTCCCACGGACTCCGCCCAGCGCTGCTCCCGCGCATACGCCTCTGCCAGGGCTTCGAGGGCCTCGAGGGACTCTGGATCGACGAGCAGGACGAGGTCCCATAGCCGGATCGCCTCGGCATCCTGGCCTTTCGCTTCGCTGGAGCGGGCGAGTTCACGAGCACTCCCGGCCATGGCGCCACGCACCCGTGGCGTGTCGAGACCCCGCGCGAGCAACAGCTGACCCAGCTCCCAGACCCGCACGTGTTCTCCGGCGCGGTGAGCGAGGAGCACCTCGATCTGGTGCGCCTCCGCCAGATCGGGCGCCTCAAGCAACAGATGGCGGTTGGCTTCCCTGGCTCGTTCGAGGTGCCCCGTCTCGAGCAGCCCCTCGACGAGCATCAACCGCGCACGCACGCTCGACGGGGCCACCGCGAGCGTCTCTTCGAGGACGCCCCGCGCCCGGTCGAGCTCGCCGGCCAGTTCCAGGGCCCGTGCCCAGGAGAGGCGAGCTTCGACATCGAGCGGCAACCAGCCGACGACCGTCTCCCAGAGCGGGAGCTGCTGGGCCGGTTCGGGCCAGACCTCGGCACAGGCCCGCGCCACATCCGGAGCCATCGCCAGAAGGGCAGGAGCGGGATCATGGGCCACGGCTCGCTCGATCCATTCCCAGGCATCCTCGGCACGACCTGCCGCGAGCAGGAGCGTCACGCCCTGCAGGGCAAAATCCGGACGTCCCCCCGAGAGGGCGCCCTGCTCGAGATAGGCCAGGGCCTCCGCGTCACGCCCCGTACGCAGGCAACAATCGACGGCGAGATCGAGATCCTGGGGGTCGAGTTCGCCGAGGGTCTCCCGGGCCAGAAGGATCGCGTGAGTCCGGTCCCAGTCACCTGCGCGGTGCCAGGCGCGCATGGCCAGGTCCCCTCGCTCGGGGTCCGCCGGAGCGAGGCCGAAGGCCAGTTCACGCACCTCGGCGGCCCGCGACCAGTCTTCCGCCAGTTCGTGGCGGTGGGCGATCGCCTCGGCGAGCACGAGCGACGGTTCCTTTTCCAGCAGGGCGAGTGCCTCGGAAGGATCCTCCAGGTTACGCACGTAGGCGTCCGCCTCGGCCCGTGCCTCCTCGTATCGACTGAACAGGCGCCCGTGGAGGCGGTCGGCCAGGAGACGATCTCCCCGCTCCAGGGCCAGCTCCGCCTTGAAGCGCTCGGAGGCCCGAGAGGGGCCCTGATAGACCTCCCAGAGTTCGGCCAGGAGCCATGCCGACGCCAGATCGCCCTGCAGACGAGCGGCTTCCGCGAGCTGATGTGCTACGTAGGCGGCCAGCCACCTCGCCCGTCCAGCGATCAGGTCGTCCGGGTGCGAGGCGAGGGCCTGCTGGCACGCATCTCCGGCCTCGGGCAACTCCCGACGCAGCTGGTGGAGACGCGCCTGCACGAGCCAGGCAGCCGGCCAGCGACCGGGGACGAGCAGAGGCTCGATCAGCAGGGCGGCCTCGTCATGACGATCCTGGCCCATGAGGGCCTCGGCCTTCAGGATGGTCAGATCCGGCTCGAGGTGGTCGAGGGCCTCCATCCGGATGAGCGCCTCCTGGACCTCTCCGCGAGCCAGCAGGACGCGCGCCAGGGCCTGTCGTGCCTCGACATCTCCCGGATGGGCCGCGAGCATGCGACGCCAGATCGGCTCGGCCCGCTCGGGGTAACCTTCCTGGGTCCAGGTCCGGGCCTCCGTCCGCTGGATGCGCTCGAGCAGAGCGCCCGACCCCGGATAGCCTTCACCGACCAGCGGCTCGACGAGATCCCTGGCGGCATCGAAAGCCGCATCCCGCATGCGCCTTTCGGCCATGCCGAGAATCGCGTCGGGATCGCGGAAAACCTCGACCAGTCGACCGAGGGTGGCATCGGCCTCGCCCGGTCGCTCGAGCGCCACCAGCACCTCGTGCGCCACCCAGAGGCCGGCGCGATCGAGCGGGAGATCCGAAAGGTCGGGCATGCAAGCCCGGGCCCGCTCGATCTGCCCGGTGCGCACGAGACATCGGCATTCCCGGAGGCGCGCCTCGAGGTCTCCGGGAACCCGATCGGTCAGGTCTCGCCAGGCCACGGCAGCCCGTTCCCAGTCCCCTCGCTCTTCGAGTTGAAGGGCCAGATGCCGATCCCACTCCGTTGCGAGGGCGATCGCCTGGGCATCCTGCTGCTCGAGCAAGGGGGCGAGGTGAGCTCGCGCCTCGGACCAGTCACCGTGATCGGCCGCGATCCTGGCTCTGACCATCGCCACCAGGGCTGGTGAGCTCGATTCCAGAGCGGCCACGACGCTTTCGGCCCGCTCGACCTGTCCCTCGGCGATCGCGAGCAGCACCCACCGCGCCAGAAAATCCTGATGCTGGCCGGCGTGCCCGATCATCAGCCGGACCAGCTCCCAGGTCGCCTCCAGCCCCCCCGTCGCGAGCGCGTCCTCGGCCAGCAGCGCCAGCGCGACCCGGGATTCCGGATGCGTCACCAGGATCTCTCGCGCCAGCGTGAGGGCAGCGGGCTGCTCGTGTGCCGCGACCAGAGCACCGATCAGTCCCTCGCGCGCATCCAGGTGGCGAGGAGCGAGACCGAGCACCCGACGCCAGATCGGGAGCGCGAGTGCGGGTGAAGGTGCCGAGCGCGCGGCCGACATGGCCACGTCCACGGCACGACCCCGGGCCTCGTCATCCGAGGGGGCGAGCCAGACCAGCCGCTCCGCGACCTCGAGGGCTGCTGCCCACTGCCTGGCCCCGGACAGCAGGTCCCGGGCCAGGGCCAGCAGCGCAAGATGCTCCGGATGCCTGGAGAGGGCCTCGCGGACGAGGGAGATCTGCCGGTCGTCCGCGGGGTCGCCGGCGGGCAAGGACAGCCGCTCCACCCAGAGGTCCGGCTCGCCCGGCAGGAGGACGAGGGCACGTTCGAGCCACGAGGGGCGTTCCGGACCGGTCACGGTCGCGAGCGCCTGGTCGAGAATGGCGTGCCGGAGCGAGTCGAGTGGACCCGGCTCGGAACCCGGCTCACCCAGGGTCTGCCACGCCTCGTCGAGCCGCCCCTGATGCCAGGCCATGTGCGCCACGAATCCGGGCTCGAGCGCGAGCCAGGAGGCCAGGGGGATCACCCGGAGAGCCTCGGGCAGAGCGCCGCAGGCGAGCGCGGCCCACCCGAGCGGGGCGAGCAGATCCGGCACCCCCGCCTGGTGGGCGCGCAGCCAGACCTCGTAGGCCCGTCGGGGCTGACCGGCGACGATCGCCCAGGCCCCCTCGACCACCAGCCAGGCGGGCCGGTTCGCCTCGAGACGGCTCAGCCGGGTGACCCATTCGAGGACGAGTCCGGCATCCTCTTGCTGTCTGGCGAGCTCGAGGCAGGCCGTGAGCGCCTCGAGATCCTCCGGATTCTCGGCCAGGATCGCGCGCCACTGGTCATACGCGCCATCGTGGGACTCCCCGCGAGCCCGCGCCCGGCGAACGGTATCGAGCAGGGGGCGAACGAGCGGCCCCAGGGACGGATCGTCCGAGCATCGTTCGAGCCATGGCATGGCCTCGTCCGTGCGCCCGAGGCGAACCAGCGCGGTGGCGAGCGTCGCATGCGCCTCCTCGGGACGGAGGCGGGCCTGACAGTAGTGGGCGAGATGCTGGACGGCACTTTCGAGGCGCCCCTTCGCGAAGGCCATCTCCCCCAGGATCCGCTCGGCCTCGATCGCCCCGGCCTGGCGAGCCCGGTCCAGCCAGGACAGGGCCTGACTTTCCTCGCCGCGCTCGAGCGAACGCCGGGCCAGCGCGACCAGGGTCCCCGGGCCGGGCTCGCGGCGACCGCCCAGCAGGGCCAGCACGGCGTCCAGGATGGACGACGCCTCGGCGCCCGGACGGGCCTCCCAGCGGGCGAGCACGCGGCGGCCCAGGTCCTCGTCGCCAGAGGCCCCGGCCAGATCATGGAGCGCGGCGAGCGCCTCGGGGGTCGCCTGCTCGAGGTACCCGGTCAGCAAGGTCCGGGCCGTTTCCAGCTCGCCCTCGATCCAGGCGCGGACCCCGAGCGCCAGCGCGATCTGGACATCATCCGGATCCAGCCTGGCCACGGTCACGAGGGCCTTCATGTGGAGCGCGACGTCTCCGGCCCGTTCCGCGCGACGAAGCAGGTCGCGCCAGCCCTCGATCCAGTCCGGATCGCGTTCGAGCAGCGCCAGCAAGGAGGGAATGCCCTCCGGCCCTTCCTGGCGGGTCACCAGGGCACGGTGTGCCTCCATCTGCAGCGCCACGTGGCGCTCGTCGGACGCGTGAGCAGCAAGCCGGGTCTCGAGCCAGCGCAGCGCCAGATCGGGAGCGCCGAGCGCGAGGAGCGAGCGCGCCAGCTCGAAAGACCAGGCTGTTTCCTCCGGCTGGAGGGTGACGGCCTCCTTCCAGACCTGGATGGCCCGCTCGTGTTGGCCGCGTCGCCCGAGCTCCCGGGCCAGAGTGGCCAGAACGGGAGGCTGCCGCGTGACGGCGAGGGCCTCGATCACCTCGAGTCGCCCGGCGCCCTCGACGCCCTCCGCACGGTCGAAGGCCTCGATCGCGTCGCGAACGGGGAACTCGTCCGTCACGTGCCCGAGCCGGATCCCGCGCTCGAGCCAGGTCAGGACGGCGTCACCGGTGGCCGAACGGAGCTGCCGAACCAGGACGTCTCTCAGCAGCGGCCAGGCGCGATCCCGGTCGATCCCCCGCTCCCAGAGACCGGCCAGGACGGCCCACAGGCGCTCGACATCACCCTGGTGGACGGCGACGCGTACGGCCCACCACGCCACCGAAGGCTCCAGCGGCCCTCGCGACTCCAGCGTGGTGACGAGCGGGGCGATCTCGTCCCAGCGCTCCCCGCGAGCCAGCAGGTCGACCAGCGCCCCCGTCGCCTCGTGAACCCCGAGCTCGTGGGCGCGATGCCAGGCCCTCGCAGCCAGATCGGAGGCCCCGTCGGCCTGGGCCGTCACCCCGAGCATGTGCCACCAGGCCCCCTGGTCGGGCCGCAGGGCCAGCATCCGCTCGAGCGCGAGCCTCACGTCCCGGACCGAACGAGCCGCGCGCGCCGCGGCGAGATGGGCCTCGTGCAGCTCGAGGTCGGTGGCATCCTGGGCACCGAGTGCCGCCAGCATCGCCAGATCCTGGCGTTCGAGCGCGATCTGTCTGCGAAGCCGCATCCGCGCCGCCAGTCCCGCAGGATGCGCGGCTTCACGAGCCAGGAGGCGCTCCACGGCAGCCAGAGCCCGGACCGGGTCCGGCACGGCCTCGTGAGCAGCGACCAGCTTCAGGTAGGTCGGCAGGTCTTCCGGAAGCGCTGCGACGGCCCGCTCGTACCAGGCAGCCGCGACGGCAGGCTCCCCGCTTTCCAGGGCGAGACGACCGAGCGTCTGCAGCGCGACGGAATCGCCCTGCCGGGCCGCCTGACCGAGCAGATCCCGGGCGCGGTCTCGCTGCCCCTCGGCGATCAGCAGCAAGGCCAGCTCGCGTGCCGTGACGTGGTCGTGGGGCGCACTCAGAAGGACGCGTTCCAGGGAGGCGATCGCCTCCGCGGGATCGCCACTGGCCTGCTGCATCCGGGCCGTCTGGGCCAGCACGTCGGGCTCGGGACCGGCCCAGGCGGCGAAGGGCCCCCACCACGCCAGCTCGTCGGAGCCCTCGAGACGCTGGGCCAGCGCGATCATCCGCGCGAGCACCGCCTGTCGCAGGCTGGCATCTCCCGGATGCACGGACGCAAGGGCCTCGAGATGGCCCCAGGCACCCGTCCCGTCCGCTTCTTCGCACGCCAGATCGGCCAGGGCGAATCTCGCCTCGCGATGCGTCGGTGCCTCGAGCAGGACGCGCTCGAAGGCCTCGCGAGCGAGTCCCCGGTCTCCCGCCTTCAGATGGATTCGCCCCTGCCGGACGGGCGTCTCGAGCGGGGACTGCTCGGCCACGGACAGCAGGATGCGCAGAGCATCCCCGGGACGCCCTTCCTCTGCGAGCAGGTCAGCCACGCGGTGGGCGGCCTCCACGTGCCGGGGCGACCGTCCTAGGAGATCGAGCAGCGCTTTGATGGCGGCCCGGCGATCCCCCACCGCGAGGTGCACGTTCGCCAGCTGGAGCCGCCCCTCGAGATCGTGCGGACACAGCCGCAGCAGGAGCTCCAGGTCGGGCAAGGCAGCAGGCACGATCGGTTCCGGCAAGACCGAGCGGGCAACCCGCTGGATGATCTCCTGTTCGGCCGGGCTGACGGCATGGTCGGCGGGCAGGAGGCGGAGGTGCTCCCATGCCTCACGCTCATCTCGCTGGCGACCGAGGAGACAAGCGAGGGCGAGGCGCGCCTCGTGCAGCTCCGGATCGACCTGCAAGGCGGCCGTCAGACGCTCCCGTGCGACCTCGAGCTGGTCGCGGGCCACGGCGATCCGGGCGAGCAGGAAGGCACCGCGCGCGGTGTCACCGAGTCCCTCGGGAGCGAGCAACACCTCGGCCTCGGCGAGGTTGCCCGACTCGAGACAGGCCGTGGCCTTCATCAGGCGTGCCTCGGGATCGAGAGGTTCCACGTCCAGGACTTCCTGGTAGGCCTGGGCCACCACGGCGGGCTCGACCTGCGGCGAGGAGGCTTTCCGGTGCGCGAGAGCCCTCAGGGCCTCGGGATCGTCCGGGTCGATCTCGAGGAGCTCCCCCCAGAGCCGTTCGGCCTTGATGCCGCGGCTGCGCAGGGCCTGGCGCCGGAGCGCCTCGACGGCCATCGACCGGGCTTCGGCATGCTGCGGATTCTGCGAGAGCACCCGCTTGAGCAGTTCGACCGCCCGGATGTCCTCTCCCTGCTCGACCGCCTGCTCGGCGAGTGCCAGGGCTGCCGGGATGTGATCCTTCTCGAGTGCGAGGATCCGGCCGAAGAGACGCAGGGCCTCGTCATCATTGCCTTCTCCCGCTGCCGACTGGGCGAGCCCGTGGAGCGCCTCGAGGTTGTTGGGTCGCAGTTCGAGCACGGCCTCGAAATACTCCCGGGCCTCGCTGAAAAGGCCTTCTCCGAGGTCGTTCTTGCCCAGCCACAGCGCCACCTCGATGTCGGTCGTGTGCCGACGGAACCAGGCGCGGTAGGAGAGCACGGCCCCGTCGACATCCCCGATGGCGATCTGGGCGACGGCCAGGTCCTTGCGGTGGACGCTGTCTGGCTGACAGGACAGGTGGCGCTGCCACCACGAGACGGCCTCACGGTGATTCTCCTGGCGTTCGAGATCCCTGGCGATCGCCGAGGTCACGCGGGCCTGGAGGGGCCGGAGCTTGGGGAAGGCTGCATCGAGACGTTCGAGCGCCTCGCACTCTTCCCAGGCTCGCTGGAGCTTGCCAGCCCCGAGCGACAGTTCGCAGAGGTGAACCAGCGACTCCGGCGTGCGTCCCTCGCGGGCCGCGAGCGCCGTGTACGCCTCGTGACCTTCCTCGTAGAGATTGGCCACGTCACAGGCGGCCGCATACTCACGCAAGATGTCGGGCTTCCGGTAACGTTCGGGCAGCTTCCTGAGGACGCGGACGGCATCGGCACCGCGCTTGATCTGCCGGTACAGGATCGCCGCCGCCCGGGCATTGGCCTCATCGAGGGGATCGCACTGCAGCGCCCGCTCCCACCACACGAGCGCCGAGACCGGAGTCGGCTCGAGGTCACGCGCCTGCTCGACGGCCAGTTCGAGGCCGAGGCGCCGGGCCTCTTCTCCGAGTTGCGCGTCGGTGAAGAGGCTCTCGAACAGGGACCATGCCTCCTCGGGGTGACCATCCCGGGACTTGACGGTCGCATAGGCCAGGCGGTCAGCCGGAGGCAGCGCCCGGACGTCCCGCCCGATGACCATCAGGTGGCGCGCCTCGGCGGTCATCTCGTGCTGGAGGGCGAGATCGACGGCCACCTTGCGGACGGCGGCATGCTCAGGTCGCAGTTCCACGACCTTGGCGTAAATCCGGACAGCATCGGCGATCCGACCTGCCGCCACCATCGCGCCGGCCAGACGGGCGATCGCCTCGACGTCATCCGGATGCCGGTCGGCGAAAGCCTGAAGCAGACGGACGAGGTCGGCCATCCGACTCTGAGAGGGATAGAGCGTGGTCAGGTGATCGAGCGCGATCTCGTCATCCGGTGCCACGGACAGCAGGCGCTCGAACCACAGAGAGGCATAGGGGACCTGTCCGGCACCGGCGGCGGCCAGGCCCCGGGTGCGGGCCAGGCCGACCGAGGCATCCCTCAGGCCAGGGGCATGCGGAGCCCGCCCTCCGAGGATCTGGAGGACCCTCCAGGCCTCTTCGGAGCGCTCCTGCTGGTCCTCGAGTTCGGCGAGCCGCAGGGCGACGTCGACCCGGTGAGGTTCCAGAGAGAACACCTGTCGCAGCCACGGGAGGGCCTCGCCCCGCCTGTCCTCGTCCCAGAGGCGATTCGCGATGCGAATCCGGATCTCCATGTCACGCGGGTCCCGGGTAGCGAGTCGCTCGAGGATGTCCAGTTCGGCCTCGAAACTGTCGAGCCCCCGGTAGAGGTCCGCAAGCGCCGTCAGCGCATCCGGGTGGTTGCCGTCGAGAGCCAGGACGCGCTGGAAAGCCGAGACGGCCTCCATCGGCCGTTCCAGACGGACCAGACAGTCTCCCAGGAGCAGCAGCATGTCCCGGTCGACGGGTCGCTGCAGGAGCGCTTTCTCGGCATGGTCACGCGCCTGGTCCAGGTGACCGAGCACGACCAGCACGTGCGCCAGGGCACGCCGCGCTTCGAGGTGACGATGGTCGAGTGCCAGCGCCTCTTGAAATGCCTGACGCGCCTCGTCCAGTTCCCTGGCGGCGACTTGCGCGAGGCCCTTTTCGAAGTGTGACTGTGCCTGAGGGTGCAGGGTTGATCTCCGCGCCTATATTGAAAGGGGTTTATCGAAAGTAGGCTCCCGGTCCGGAATTGTCAAACGGTGGCGAGACCGTTACACTGCGCGCCATGCACGAAATTGCCGAGGATCTGTCGATTTCCCGGACCCTTTTCGGCCTCCTGCGCGCCCGGGGGCCAGGCCTGCTCGGGGTTGGGATGCTGCTCGCTTGCGCGGTCGGTCCGGCCGTCGCGCTGCCGCTGGGCATCAAGCACGTGGACGAACCGCTCGCCACGGGACACGAGATCCTGGTCGCGACGGAACGGGGAGTCGTGACGATCTCTCCCGACCGGCATGACGACGTGGGTGAACTGCCCGTGCCAGGCCCCGTTTCCGCCGCACTCCGGTTGCGGGAGCACCCCGTCCTGGTGCTGCATGTTCCGGAGCGGAACTGGCTCGGGATCGTGGACGTGGACCGTTTCAGCGAAGGCAGATTCGGGATCCGGGCTGAATACCGGGCACCGGAACTCGCCCGGCGCGCTCGTTTCGTGAGAGCGGGTACCCGCTGGTATCTGGCAGATGGCGACCTCGCGATCGCCATCCTCGATCCCCGCACGCTCGCGGTCGAACTGGGCCAGTATGCCGCCGACCACCTGCCGGTGGTCGGTCCGGGAGGCATCCGGATGCTCCTGTCCGGGGCCTGGTACGTCCTCGAACGCGGCCAGCTGACGGTCGAGACCATCGAGCCTCACCCGGGCCACCCCCGCGGCCCCGTCCAGGTCGCCCTGCCCGAGAAACCCGTCGCGATGGTTGCCAGCGAAGACGGTCGGAGGTTGTGGCTCGGCACGCGACGGCTCGATGGCACGGGACGCCTCCTCGCCTTCGACACGACCACCCGGCAGATGGTAGGCGACCATCCGATTCCCTGGGCGGTCTCGCATCTCACGTGGCGCGAGGATGGACAGCTGGCCGTCCTGGGACGCGGCGCCCGCAAGCTGGGCCTGTTCGACGTGCGTCGGCGGACGTTTTCATGGGCCCGGGGGCTGCCGCCTCGGATCCGTCCCGCAGGTCTGCTGCCGCTGATCCCGGTGGCGGAGGACGCGCTGGTGCCGCCAGCGGCAGGAGCCGACTCGTGAGTTCCACGGTGTGGATGCAGATCGTTCGACCGTGGTGGCTGGCCCCGGGGGTGTTCCTGGCGTCC
>JBIIHZ010000270.1:0-3887 GCA_044235265.1 Candidatus Sericytochromatia bacterium | reverse complement strand
TCTTCATCTGGGGGCATGCCGTGGCCGAAGGCCAGGTCATGCCGGGCATGGTGGGGATCGCCCCCGACCGCCTGACGCCCGAGCAGCGTCAGGTCGCCAAGGTGGGGGAGCGCCCCAAGACGGGTGAGCTGGTGGCCTGGGTACCCCAGACCGTCGAGGAAGCGCGCCGGATGGGGCTCGCGGCAGACGAGATGATGCTCGAGCACGTGGAGCACGTGCTTCGCCAGCAGATGTACCGCTTCGTCACGCCCGAGAGCCTCTCGATGACCCTCGAGACCCGCCTCCGACACTATGGCCGGGAACTGGCCGACGAGTTGCTCTCGCGCTTCATCACCCGGGGTGAACTGCTCTTCTGCTTCCGGGAACTGCTGCGGGCAGGACGCTCTCTCCGGGAGTTTCCTCAGGTCATCGAGGCGCTCTATCGACACTGTCATGCCCGCAGCCACGAGGCTGCCACCAGTTCGGATGCCATGTTCGGCATGGCCCTCCAGATCCCGCAGTTCTCGCCTCGCGAGCTGGCCGAGGCGACCTGTCGGGAGATGGGATGGCCCTCGCTCGACGACCGGATGCGTTCGCTTCCCGGCTGAAAGATCGTTCCGGGGTCTTGTATTCTGTCAGCCCCCATGTCAAAGTGAAGAGGTGGTCCTGTTGTTCTCGGTCAGGGAGCGACCTGGAATCCTCCAGGGGATGTCAAGGTTTCGACCAGGAGGGGGACGGTAGGGGCTGCGAGCCGGGAGTGTCATCCGAACCCGTAAAATCCGGTGGCAAAACGACAAGTGCCAAGACCAATGTCTTCGCTCTTCCCACGGTGGGTGGCCGCAAGGCCGCTGCCCTCGCTGCCTAACACAGCGTGATGGGACACTCGGTTCCTCCCGTCCGTCGAGGGGCCGGGTTACTTTGACGGGCTGCGCCTGAACCGGTTGCCGGACCGGTCAGGGTAAGCGCTTCCGGCTAACTTGCCCGGGGCCGCGCCGAGGGGGCGCCAGGTGAGTGACATGAACCCCAGGCTACGCTCGTAGATGCCGCTATGGTCATCTTCTGGGACGTGGGTTCGATTCCCACCATCTCCACTACATCCGGGCCTCGACGACATGTCGTCGGGGCCCGGGTGTTTTGCGGATGTGGGATCGCTTTCAGGTGGGTCTCTTCGTGTATCCGGGCGCCTGGCGCCGTTCTTCGTGAACATGGGCTCCGTGCCTGCCTCGACGGCCGCTCTCATGGCGATTGAAAACCGGTAAGATGCAGGATCTGGCGGGTATACAACCCTGGTATTCAGGGCTCGGCTGGTAGCTTCTGACTCGCGCTCCAACGGAGAGGCTCCGGAAGGGCGCCAAGGGATCGACGGTGAGTTCGCAGGCGCAACTGGGTGTGAAGGCACTCGAGGAAGGTCGGATCGCGGAAGCGGTCATTTTTCTCGAGTTTGCCACCAAATTCAGCCCGGACAACCACCAGATGTGGTTGTTGCTGGGTCACGCCTACCTGCGTAATCAGCAGAGCAAGGAAGCCACCGAGGCTTACCGGCGCGTGGTGGAGCAGGCCTCCGATCCGCAGCTCCAGAGCCAGGCACGGAAGGCGCTCTCCTCCCTCGACGGAGGGCGTTCGCCCGGTGAAGCCAGGTCGTCCGCGAAGGTGAACTGTCCTGACTGTCGCCGTCTGCTCGTCCGGGAAGACGATCAGCCGCTCGTCTGCCAGTGTGGCTGGACCGAGCGTCCCGTGGCCACCGCGACGCCGCGCTTGCAGGTTCGCGACATCCAGGCCTACTGTCGCCACAAGAGCGTCCGGATCAGCCTCGTCTTCCGGGGAGACCTCATCGTCATCGGTGCCGCCGAGATCCGGATCCAGGGGCTCGGGACGCGCACCTACCCGGTCAATCCGCGTCTCCTGTTCCCCGAGATCGAGGGGCTGCCCGTGATCGAGCATGGCGAGCTCGAGCTCATCATGCCCAAGCAGGACGAGACGGGCATCTTCCGCGAACGTCGGGCCGCCGACGACATGACGCTCGGCAAGCTCTATTCCTGGGAAGGCTTCGTCGAGGCACTCTCGGCTTTCCGCGGGTACGACGTGTCCCAGCAGGCTTCGTCGGGTAGCCTGATCCGGGTGCTGACGGCCCACAATGCCCTCGACCTGGAACTCGTCCAGGATGCCCTGGAACTGCAGGAGTCCCAGGAAACCATCGGCCAGACGCTGCTGCGGCTGGGTATCTCCAATTTCGAATCCATGCTCTCCGCCGTGGTGGGCGACCACCGGATGCCCCGGCCCGCAGCGAGGCCCTTCCACGAGCGTATCGGGTCGATGCTGGTGGCGCGAGGAGTCATCACCCCGAACCAGCTCCAGGATGCCCTGGCCCTGCAGACGACGCTCCAGAAACCGCTGGGTGAGATTCTCGTCACGCACGTGAAGGCATGCTCACCCTCCGACGTGCAGGCCGTCCTCAAGGCCCAGCGGCCCTTCCAGCCGCCGTTGCCCGAGGCGGACATGCTGGGCGAGCAGCTCGTCGTGCGCAAGTTCCTGACCCGGACCGACATGCTCCGGGCCCTCGCCGATGAACAGTCCAAGCAGCGCGTACCCCTCGGCGAGGTGCTGCTCAACCTCGAACTCGTCAGCGATGAGAATCTTTCGTCCGTCCTGAGCTGGCAGACCCAGAAGAAGCAGATTCTCCAGCAGGCTCGTCACCGACTCGGTGATATCCTGATTGCCCAGAAAGTCATCACATCAGAGGTGTTGACAGACGCCCTCCGGCAGCAGGCGCTGGATCCACGTCCCCTCGGACAGATCCTCGTCTCGAAGGGGGTCTGCACGCCCGAACAGGTGATCCAGGCCATCGAGCAGCAGGTTCTCAGGCGTAACCAGGCAGCCAGCCGACCGGGTGGCGCAGGGGCAGAGGGCCCGGCCGCCCTGCCCGAATCCTTCCCCGCGGCAGCGGCCCCGCGGGCCACCGATGCCGCGACTTCCGCTCGCACGGCGTCCGCCGCTCCGGCCGGACGCAGTGGCAAGTCTGCCGCGATGGGCCAGAAAAGGCCCGGACGTGCGTCCGTCCCGCCGAAAGGCAAAGGAAAAGGTAAGGGACGCAAGGGGCGTGCCTCGGGAGGCCCACCCTGGATGGTCGTGGGGATCGTGCTCGTCGTCCTGCTCGTGGCAGGGGGTGTGGCGGCCCGTTTCTTGCTGGCCCCCGGTCCCGGAACCACGGCGAGCTCGCCCCGGTCCTGAAGGTCAACGTAACCAGGGGGAAAGCCATCCGGCCTTCCCCCTGGTGCATGCGTCGAGCGTCTACTTCTTCCTGGCGGATTTCGCCCGGGCGGCCTCCACGCGCTCGCGAAGGCCCTTCCCCGGAATCCAGACGGCCGATTTCTTCGCCGCGATCTGGATGACTTCCCCCGTCCGCGGATTGCGTCCCTCGCGGGCCGAGCGTTCGCGCACCTGGAACGTGCCGAAGCCCACCAGGGTCACCCGTTCCCCATCGGTGAGAGACTCGCTCACGACGCTCAGCGCCGCATTGATCACCTCGCCCACGTCCTTCTGAGACAGGCGCGTCTTCGCGCTCACCTGCTTGATCAGGTCTTCCTTGTTCATCCCGACAGTCCTCTTCTGCTGCAGCCCCAGCCGATCCGTGCGAGCTCCGGAGAGTGATGAGTCAGTGTGCGCCCGTTGCACGTGTCGCGATTATAGGTATCGATGTCATGTCTGGCAAGGTGTCATGCACGCCAAGAGGGGGGCCCCGGACCGTTGTCCGGGGCCCCCCTCTCCGGGGATGCAAGAGCCCGGTCAGGCGCCCGGGCGTTCACTTCTCGCGATCGGTGCCAGCACGATCCGGAGCTGTTTTTCCGCCTTTTTGAGGCGCCGGCAGACTTCCATCTGGGAGATGTTGAGCCGCCGAGACAGTTCGGCCT
>JBIIHZ010000269.1:0-3893 GCA_044235265.1 Candidatus Sericytochromatia bacterium | reverse complement strand
TCGTGGTCGAGCGGAATCTCTACGAGGAGCTCAAGCACTCGGAAGAGAAGCGTCGGCTGTATCGCACCGCCATCACGCGCGCGACCAGGACGCTCATCCAGCGGGCGCACGACCTGGATCTTCCCGTCCCCTCCATCCAGCCCCAGGACAGCCTGCTGCTGGTGAACGATGCGGGCATCGTCCGGCATGGCAGCCACTCGGCCTCGGCGCTCGCCCGCAAGATGGGGCTGCCCGAGCAGCTCGAGGGGCTCAACTGGGAGGACACCAGCCTGCCCGACCGCGACCTGCGCACCCTCACGCGAAACCGGGTGTGGTCGGAGCAGGAGCTGCTGACCTCGCGCACGGCAATCAGCGTGCGGACGATCCCGATCGAGCCGGCGGACGACGATCTGGCGAGCATCCTGGTCCTGCGCGACGTCAGCGAAATTCGCCAGAAAGAGCGGGAGCTCGCGATCAAGGAGACGATCATCCGGGAAGTCCACCACCGGGTGAAGAACAACCTCCAGACGATCGCAGCCCTCCTGCGCCTCCAGCAGCGTCGCAGCCGGAACACCGAGGTGAAGTCGATCCTGGGCGACAGCATCGACCGCATCGCCAGCATCGCGCTCGTGCACGAGTATCTGTCGCACGAGGACGTCGAGCGGGTCGACCTCAAGGAGCTCGCCTACAACCTGCTCACGGCCTCGATGCAGAGCCTCGTCCCCCCCGACAAGCGCATCGATGCGCGCGTCGTCTCGCCCTCGACCCACGTGACGCTGAGCTCGGCGAAGGCCACCTCGCTCGCGCTGATCCTCAACGAGCTCCTCCAGAACACCCTCAAGCATGCGTTCGAGGGCCGCTCGGAGGGCAAGGTCGAGCTCGCCATCCACACCCCCGACCAGGATTCCGTCACGCTGACCCTGCATGACGACGGCATCGGCCTGCCCCAGGATTTCGACCGTCAGCGGGACGGCAACCTCGGCTGGGAGATCGTCCACACCCTGGCCGAGACCGACCTGCGAGGCTCCTTGCAGGTCGACACCTCCCCCCGTGGCACCACCGTCACGGTCCGGATCCCCCTCGCCGAGAAGGAATGAGAAGCCCGATGGAAAAGAAGAAGCTGCGGATCCTCCTGGTCGACGACGAGTCGCTCATCCGTCTCGACCTGCGCGAGATGCTGCGGGAGCACGGCCACGAGGTCATCGGTGAGGCCGGCGACGGCGAGGAGGCCATCGAGCTGGCCGCCAAGCTCGACCCGGACCTGATCATCATGGACATCAAGATGCCCAAGATGACCGGCCTCGAGGCGATCGCCCGCATCAACCTGAACAAGCGGATTCCGACCCTCATGCTGACGGCCTACAGTCAGCCGGAACTCGTGGAGCAGGCCGTCACCAGCGGGGTGTTCGCCTTCCTCGTGAAGCCCATCAAGGAGCACGATCTGCTTCCGGCCCTCGAGGTCGTCATCGCGCGCTCCGACGAGATGAAGCAGCTCGAGAAGGAACTCGGCTCGGTCAAGGAGACGCTCGAGACGCGCAAGCTGGTCGAGAAGGCCAAGGGCTTGCTGATGGACACGTTCGGCCTCACCGAGGCTGCTGCCTTCCGCAAGATCCAGAAGCTCAGCATGGACAAGCGCAAGCCGCTCAAGGAAGTGGCCGAGGCGATCATCCTGGCCCAGGAAGTCGGCCTCGAGCAGGGCTCCGGTCGCAAGGGCTAGGTGGTCGTCACGACCGATCCGCGGATCGTGGCCGGATCTCCGGCGATCGCTCCTGGATCGGTTGCATGCCAGCCGCGTGCCCCTTATAATGGTGAAAGTTAAAACCAGGTGATCTCTCGTGGCCGCTTGTTCAGGCCGCGTGACGCGGGAAGTCCTTCCCGGTCCGATCCGGGGTCCCGTGCCAGCAAGTGAGGTTTCTCGTGCAGTCCGGTAAGCGTAGCAAGGTTCGTACCAAGCGCAAAAAGGTGTGCCCCTTCAAGTCGGGTCACATCAAGCGCATCGACTACAAGGACGTCATGACGCTCCGCAAGTTCATGACCGATAACGGCAAGATCCTGCCGGCCCGCGTGACGGGCGTGAGCGCCAAGTATCAGCGTCTGCTGACCGAGGCGATCAAGCAGGCCCGGGCGATCGCCCTCCTGCCGAACCGCGTGATGTAGTCTTCCACGACCGTCTTTCGTGACCGGGGGTTCTGCCTGAGGCAGGGCCCCCGGTTCCTGTTGTCGGGTATCCCCTTCCATGCCGTGTATACACCTCAGAGAGCTGGCGGAAGGCGTGGGCGCGCCCACTGCTGGAACCCACCCAGCACGGCCAGGCTGCGCACGGTCTCGTCTTCCAGGTGATACGCCATGAGGCGGGTCGTGCCATCCAGGCGAGTCACGGTGAACACCACGTCGAGCGGATCCTGCTCGAGGAAGGCGGGTGCCGAGGTGGTCGCGATGCCCGGACCGAGCCGGACATACGGGACGGTATCCAGCTGGACCTGCCAGCGATCGAACACGAGCAGGCTTTTCCGGGCCGTGTCGTGCCAGGCGCAATATCTCCCCAGGACCGGGTCGATGCTGGCCTGCGTGGCATGCTGGTCCCCCGGTTCCTCCGAGAAGTTCGGACGCGAGGTCACCAGGCGCGTGGCCGGGGTATAGGTCGCGACCCTCCCGGTGGCCGTCGTGAACACCACGACGCTGTTCCGTTCATCGACGCTCACCGAGGTGAGCCCCCCGAATCGCGCCGCCACGGCATTGACGGGCGCGACCCATCGGGGTGCCGCCAGCCCGGGAGACACGCGAGCAGGGATCGATCCCGTCGAGGGGAGCGCCCGTTCCTGCTTGCAGTAGAGCCAGCCGATCCCGCGCGCGGCCAGGACGGGATCGCTCTGCCCCAGAAAATACAGCACCTCGCGGCTGGCATAGCCGGGATAGAAGGCGAAGCCGCCCACTTCCTCCCCGTGGACGATCACGACCCGTTCCTCGCGATGCGCATCATAGACACTCACGTCCCGACCGTCGTCATAGGCCCACATGCCCGCATCGAGCCGCGAGACGTTGGCCACGCCGGTGCCAGCCCCCGGATACATGTAAACGTCCTGACTGGGCAGATCGAAGACGGCGAGGTGCGAGGTGCCAGGTAGAACGAAGGCGAAAGGCACCTGCCGAAACGGGGCGATCGCCGGAACGGGAGGCGTGAGCGAGGGCGAGGCGGGCGGAACGCTTGCTTCGAGGGACGACGCGTCGCGGTTCACACGTGGCGGCAGGACGACGGCAGGCAGCGAAGGGACGCCTGCGTCCGGGCGATCGCAGCCTGCGGTCGAGAGCCCGATCAAGGCAAGCCCCCACCACGGGATCGTCACGGCCACCCCTGCATCCCTCCCCCTACCAGGCGCCCCATCTGGATCCTGGCAGGCGACCGGGCCCACGGCTACGGCGGTTCTCCGGAGAAAAATAAACCTTCCCGGCGCTTGCAAGCCCATCGGGCATGTGAAGGGACGCTTCGGGGCGTCCCTTCACATGCCCCTGGACGCGGATCACAGCGGGACGACCCCGCTGTAGGGTACCCCCGTGAGGTACGCCAGGTCCCGGTTCCAGGTGGTGAGATCGTCGAGAAGAAAATCCGCGAGTCTCGCGTGCCCGCAGGCACGGGCCATGACGCTCATCAGGCCGACGGTGGCCCGAAGATAGTTCTCGAGCCGGTGAACACCTGCTCGCTTCCCTTCACCCGACGGGCGCGCTCACCAGCTCGCGCGCCATCCGCACCCCCGAGAGCCAGGCCCCCTCGATCCGCTCGCCCCAGGCATCTCCCGCCAGATACAGACCGTCGGCAGCCACGAAGCCACCTTCCAGCGTCTCCACCGGACGCGCGAAGCGCCAGCGGTGCGCCTGGACGGCGATCGCCCCCTCGAACGACGCGCCGGTGGCCCGCC
>JBIIHZ010000268.1:0-3898 GCA_044235265.1 Candidatus Sericytochromatia bacterium | reverse complement strand
CTCGTCGTGTCGGCGGGACTCGCCGCATGTGCTCCGGGACCGTCATCGAGCGGGTCCACCGATGCCGGAGCCACGGGGTATGACCTCTTCCAGGCTTCCGGCGCCAGCATCGGCCAGTCCGTGCTGGTGGCCGACGATGCCCGCACGACGGGTCTGACGACGGTGGCCCCCCTCAAGACGGTGGCTCCCCTGCAGCAGGCGGCCGGCCTCGCGACGGTGGCCCCGTGGCGGATCGCCGCCGTGGGCGATCGCTTCGACCTCGACGAGCAGGTCGAGGATCGCGAGGGGGTCTTCGCGCGTCGGAGCCACCACCGACGTTGCGAGGTGCTCTCCGAGGTCGGACGCAAGAAGATCGCCCTGCTCACGGATCATGCGCTCCTCGACGACGAGGGTGCCGCCGTCGAGGAGGGCACCGAGACCCAGACGCTCGAGTGGTCCTCGGTCCCGGCCAGCCTGTCCTGCGGGATCGCCCTCGTCCGGGAGCTCACGCGCTCGAGTCTGCGGCCCACCGGGACCTACCGCATCGCGGGGGAGCAGATCCTGACGGCGACCGAGGACATCCGCGGGATCGAGGTCGAGGCCCCGGACGCCGACGGAGCCACGAGCTCGACGACGGTCAAGATCGGGGCTCTGTATCCCGGAGGGGCGCCTGGAACCGGGGGCAAGCAGTATGCGCCCTGGCTTCGCGTGGCCGACCGCAACGCCGTCGCGGCCACACCGCGTGTCCAGAGCCTTTCCATCCTCCGGGAGACGGCCCGCGGGGAGCGTCTCGTGGCCGACATCGTGACGCGATGGGACGCGAGTGGCAGTGTGCGTCTTCGGCAACGCGGGGAACGGGATTTCGTGAAGTTCGAGTTCGACCGCGGCTCGCAGGGCAAGCTCTCGGTCTCGGGAACGCTCCTGGGCTTCCGGGGAGCGGCCGGTTTCGTCGTGGACGGGGGGACTCTCGTGCTCCGGCTCCTGGCTGGCGACGGTCAGGAACTGCGGACCCTCACGCTCGATTCCTTCCGGCCGACGGTGGGCCGCACGGTCGCCATCCGCGGGACCTGGAAAGATGCCCGGGATGGGCGCACGGGAACCTATTCCGGTGAGGCCCGCCCGGGCGAACGCCAGTGGACGGGCAAGCTCGTCCGGGGGAACCAGAGCCAGGCCCTGGACCTGTCCGCCTGGATCCCGCTGGTGTTCTGAATAAAAGAAAGAGGGGAAGCCCTTCCGGGCTCCCCCCCTTGACCCGCAGACCGGGTTTACTTGGTGGACTTGCTCGCCGCAGGAGCCTCGCCCTCGGCCCTGGCTTCGACCTTGGCTTCCGCCTTGGCCTCGGCCTTCGCCGGCTGCGCTGCGCGCGCAGGAGCGGCGGGCTTGAGGATCGAGTCACCGGGGATCAGACGCCCGGCGAGGGCCTGGGTGGCCTCGATGGTGAGGTCGACCTGGTTGCGCAGACCGGCCACGTTCTCCATGACGACGCGCGAGCCGATGCCCAGCAGATCCGACTTCTTGTTCTCTTCGGTGATGGCCGAGAGGACGTCCTTGGCGGCTTCGAGGCCACCATCGGCGATCGCCTTGGCCTTGCCGACGAGATCGGCGCCGTCGGGCTCGACCGAGAGCTTCACGACGTCCTTGGAACGATCGATCGCCAGGTCGAGGACGCGCTTGGTGGCGCCGAGCAGGTCGACGCGGCCGAGCTCCTCGGTGGTCCGATCGACGACCGTCTTCAGGTTGTCGAGGCTGCCGGTGAGGTACTTCGTGCTGGTATCGGTGAGATCCTTGACCAAGCTGGCCATGTGTTTTTCCTCCAGGGGAATGATGGGAAGTGGGTGTTTCACATCAAGGGATGGAGGGAACGGGAAAGGGGCATGCCCACCGGTGAACCGGGGGCTTCGCATCCGCCCGACGTGACCCTTGAGCACGTCCATGGCGCGCGATACAGCCGTGCCGACGGCCTGACCGGAAGCCATTCGACCTCCGGCTTTCCGCTTCCTCGCGGGTGAGGAAGCGGACATGGTGGCCACGTTGCGAGCCGCGTTGAGATCCGCGTGATCGCGATGGCCGCAGGAACAGTGAAAGTGGCGTCCCCGGCGCTGTCCGGGACGGGTCGAACCGCAGGTCGAGCAGCGCTGCGAGGCTCCCCGGACCGCGACCGTTTCGACCCGGATGCCCCGGCGAGCGGCCTTCGTGGCGACTTGCTCGATCAGCGGGGAGACGGCAGCCGGATCGGCTGCCCCGACGGCAGGAGCCTCGATACGCAGGACAGGCCTCGGAAACTGGCGCGCAAAGCGCAGCAACGCGTTGGCGTCCGTCCGGTCCCGGTGGGCCAGAAAACGGGCCTTCTTGGCGCGTATCCGGTTGGCCGCACGGCGGGCACCGGCGCTTTCGAGACGCGCGATGACCTCGTCGTAGTGGCGTGCGCGGTGAGCACGGGCCTTGCCACGGATGAGCAGGGACCGACCGCTGCGCGGCTCCAGGGCCGCTGCTCGAACGGCCACGCCCGGATCGACCCCGATGACGGTCTCGGAACCGGGCAGCCGGGGGCTGCGAAAGGTCACGGTGAGCAGCCAGCGTCCGCGGCGCTCATGCAACGATACGGCGAGGGGGGACGGCTGCTCGAGCCAGGCCTGCAGGCGTTCGGCCTGCTGCTCGGGGACCCGGAGGGGCAGGGAGATGGTCTGACCGAAGGCCTCGAAGCGCACCATCCACGTGTCTGCCTCGCGGACGAGTTGCCAGTCGCTCAGGCCGCCGGGTTCGAACGCGGGTCGCATGCCGGACCAGGCCTCACGCACCAGCCCGAGCGCCTGTCGGGCGGCGGGCGATGGACGGAACAGTTCGAGCGTGATGGACCGGGCCATCGGGAGCTCCTGCAGGGTCTGGGATGCCACGGGCGGCATCGGGACCGGGGCGGCGCACGAGCTCGGATGGGTGATCCAACCTCGGATGAGGCTTCATTATAACATGTCATCTGGCTGCAGATGTGAAGGCGAGGGTGGGCCATGCGACGCGTGATCGGTCTGATGTCCGGGACCTCCCTGGATGGCCTCGATGTGTGCCTGGCGGCCTTCCGTCACGGTCCGGAGGGGCTGCAGGCCACGGTCGAGGCTTTCAGGACCTATCCCTATCCGGTGGAGCTTCGTGAGCGCGTCGAGCGCCTGCTGGGCGCCGGAAGCGTCTCGCTCGTCGAGCTGGGGCGGCTGGACGTGGCGCTCGGAAGCTGGTTCGCCGGGGGAGTCGAGCGATTTCTCGAGGAGACGGGGGTGCCGCGGGAGACGATCGACGCGATCGCGAGCCACGGTCAGACCCTCTGGCACGCCCCCGAGGGGGCGGAGCCCTTCACCATGCAACTCGGTGAGGGGGCCGAGATCGCCGTGCGCACGGGGATCACGACCGTCCACGACTTCCGGGTCGCCGACGTGGCTGCGGGGGGGCAAGGTGCGCCGCTGGTTCCGGCCGCCGACCGAGCCCTGTTTGCCGATCCCGGGCACACCGTCGCCCTGCTGAACCTCGGGGGGATGGCCAACGTCACGGTGCTCGGTCCCGGTGGGGTGGATCTGCTCGCCTTCGACACGGGTCCGGGTATCGTGGCGCTGGACCAGGTCTGGCGCGATCGTTCGGGCTCGGAGGAGCCCTTCGATCGAGGGGGGCTGCGGGCCCTGGCCGGTCGGGTCGATCCCGGACTGCTGGAGGCCTGGATGGCGGCCGAGCCCTTCTTGTTGCAACCACCTCCGCGCTCGACGGGCCGGGAACGCTTCGGGCGGGCCTGGGCCCGGGACCGGGCTCACGAGGCAGACGAGCGCGGGCTGTCGCTGGAGGACACCCTCGCGACGCTCTCCGCCTTCACGGCCGAGGCCGTCATCCGTTCCCTGCGGCGGTTCGTCGGTCCGGACCGGTGGCCTGCCCGCCTGTGGGT
>JBIIHZ010000267.1:0-3899 GCA_044235265.1 Candidatus Sericytochromatia bacterium | reverse complement strand
CTCGACCACCTCGACCGGTCGAGAGGCCGTCAAAACCGGATATGCAGCGAGGCAGGCCAGCACTCCGACCAGGACGGCCGTCCGGATCTCCTGGGCCCGGTGCAGCCGCTGATCGACGCCGATGAGGACGTGGAGCAGGAATGGCAAGATCGGAAACAGGAGCCGAGCGTGCTGCCACCCCCCGAGGTCCCCGAAGCCCAGACTCCAGACGACATCCATGGCGACGGTGAACAAGACGAACAGGCTGGCCAGGCGGACCCCGCTCGGCAGGTCGCGACGCACGCACGCGCGGGTCGTCTGGAGGAGGCCCAGAGCGATGAGGCTGCCGCACGCCAGCCCGGCCATCGTGAGTACACGACCTTCCCACGACGAAGGCAACACGTGCGCCCACCGCTCCCAGAAGAAGGACGGAAGCGCCTGCCCGAAGGCCAGGTAACTCGACAGGGCGAACGCACGGAACGGGCCACCCGGCAGACCGCGCAGCCCGAATGAGTCCGAAAAAGCAGCCGAATAGGCCTCGCCTGGCAGGGACTGGCGAAACCACATCCATGGCCCCCAGACGATGAGAAACCCGAAGCCGGCAGCCAGTAGCGACTTCCAGCGGCGCTCAAGCCCCCCCCAGACCACGAAGGCGACCACCAGGGCAACGCCTGCGTAGCGGATCAGCATCCCCCCACCCAGCAAGATGCCGACGATCAGGAAACCATCGGGCCTGTCGTGGGAATGGGTCGCGAGGTGCCCCACGACCAGGACTATCGCGAGAACCACGACGAGGAAGGCCATCTCGGACAGCACCGCC
This sequence comes from Candidatus Sericytochromatia bacterium, assembly GCA_044235265.1. Classification (GTDB taxonomy): domain Bacteria; phylum Cyanobacteriota; class Sericytochromatia; order S15B-MN24; family UBA4093; genus JAYKJE01. The sequence continues at coordinate 3,100 of JBIIHZ010000267.1, read as the reverse complement.
TGGGTGAGGTTGACCACGAGCGGTTGCCACAGGAAGAGCATCACGGCGGCCAGCGTGAGGCCCCATGTCGCCTGGACGTGCCGGCGCCAGTACCAGGCCATCATCAGGGCAGCGCCAGCTGCCAGGCCTACGTTCAGGAGCACCGCTCTGGCCACGAAGCCATGCAAGCTCTCGGACACGCCCCAGAGGAGAGATAAGAGCAGCGGGTAACCGATCGGAAACCGCGGGACCTGCCCGGCTTCGGCATAACCGTGGCCGGACCAGAGGTTCCGGGCCATCTGCATGTAGGTACCATCATCGTTGTAAACGGCAAAGTAGGCCGGATTGAGCAGGTGTCCCATGCGGCACGCCCAGATGACGAAAAACAAGCCCAGGATGGCCAGGGGTAGCGCAAGACTCGCAACGCGCATCAGGACGGGACGCTGTCGCCCCGGGCACTCAGGGGGGGAGATCATATCTTGAGATGTGAGACCTTCACGGCACTGGCACTCCGCTTGCCGATACCGACCAGATCATACTGGTCGCTGGCGGTCCCCGTCCGGGAATAGCAGACGGCACCGTAATGCGTGGACGTCCAGCTTGCCATGTCGAGCGTCCCCCCTCCCAGAACGGTCGTGTTCCGGACCGCATTCATCAGGGGTTCAGGAATGTCAAGCAGCGCCGCATCGGGCTGGACCTGCCCCCACGGCGTCTTCGGATAACCACTCGACTTGAAATAGTCCGTACCTGTCAGGAGGGGGCCCAGCGTGTCCGGATAGATGTTGTCGTGCTCGATGCGATACTGCTCGAGAGCCATGCGGACGGCATGCACGTTGGCATCCATCCCGGCATTCTTGGCATTGTCCTGGATGCCGGCGAGGTTGGGTACCGCGACCGACGCCAGGATCCCGATGATGACGACCACCACGAGCAATTCGATCAGGGTGAATCCGTGCTGCCTCATAGGTTGACTCTTGTATAATCGCGCGACTGTAGGAGTACCGGGAAAGCAGCGGGAAGGCGGTACAAACCTCACCTTCCCGCCATCCCACGCTTATTGCGTGTTGGTCATCTTGAAGACGTAACCCGCCTGGCCACCGTACTTACCCGAACCGAGCAGGATGTACTGGTCACTTGCCGTACCGGAGTTCGTGTACGTGATGGCCCCGTAAGCCGTGGTCGCGGTGGGATTCTCGGCCTTACCGGCAGCAAGGCCCTTGTTGGTAGCAGCAGCCATCATGTCAGCGCCAACCACGTTGATATCCGAAGCGGCTGCCTGCTGGAAATTCCAGGGCGTCTTGGGATAAATCGTCAGGTAGGCCGAGTTCCCGACGATTGCAGCCGTGGCGCCTGCACCAGCGCCTGCACCGTTCAGCTTCGCCGGGTACAGACCGGAATTGTCGACCCCGTATTGCTCGATGGCGAGCTGCACGGTGTGAGCATTGGCCTGGACACCCGAATTCTTGGCCTTGTCCTGGGCACCGGAGAAGTTGGGAATGGCCACCGAGGCCAGGATCCCGATGATGACGACGACCACCAGCAGCTCGATCAGGGTAAACCCCTGCTGCCTGAGCTTGTTCTTCATGAAACGCGTCTCCTTGCTTGGTTGAAGTCGGCCCCGATGGCCGCTTTCGGCGCGACACATGTGCTCATTCCCGCAGGAATACAGGTCAAACGTGTCCGGAAAAACTTTTTCGTCCGTATTTCCAGGACGTGACGGAGGCGTGTAGGAATCGAACCTACCCGGGCCGGTCGACCCGTCCCGTGCTGGTTTTGAAGACCAGAGGGCCCACCAGGACCCGTTCGCCTCCCCGGATTTCAGGATCGACCGGTGGCCAGTCGAGCCCCATGTGGAAGGGCCAGGGCAGCCCCGGCGACGGCGCGACGGAGGGCCCCTGCGGGCAGCGACGTATCCGCCGGACGGCCGTACGCGTCGAAGGCCTGCTGGCAGCGCGGACAGATCCACTTCCCGGCCCTCGCCCCGATCCCGGGCAGGGTCCTCACCCGGCAATGCGGGCATCGACCTCCGTGCGTGACCATCGTGGACCTCCTTCCAGCAGCTTGCACGGAGCGTGCCATGCCTGCCCGGTGCTTGCCGTGAGAGGCATCACGGGCGTCCGGCCATCAGGGCATGCGTGGCCACCCGGAAGTCGGCCCCACGCCGGGTGAACCCCGAGGTGTCGAGATGCTCGAGGTACGGGATGATCGACTTGCGGTTGGTCTCGAGCAGTTCCCGGGCCTCGGAGGTCGTGATCCGTTCGTGGCGGGCGAAATACGCCCGCAGGCGTTCGAGCGAACCCGCGTGCGCAGCCGCCGAGACGAGCATCCCCTGCCCGATCCGCGAGGCCTCGCCCGACTCGATCCGCTCGTCGAGCAGATCCCGGGCGATCGCCTCGGACACGGGAAGCCCCGCGAGCGCGTCCGCTTCGGAAAGGAAGCGCCCCTGCACGATCCGCTCCCCGATGAGCCGGTCCGCCTCGACCTGAGCCCCGTCTCGCCGGGGGACGTGGTCGTGCAGCGTCCAGAGCCGTCCCCGGTGCTCCAGTTCCCCCAGACGTTCGAGTTCCTCGAGCACCTGCAGGACGGTCCGGAGCGGCCATCTGAGCCGCGCCTGCAGGGTCTCCCGCGACACGCCCCCGCGCCAGGGAGCCGCGGCGAGGAGGCTGGCCAGGGCCGCCAGGATCTGCCCGGCCTGCTCGCCGCGAGCATCGCGGTGCATCAGGCGCTCGCCACGACGGATGGCCGTTCCGTCCCGCACGAGGGCCTCGAGGACGCGGGCGCGGTGCTCCGGTGGGACGAGGTCGGCCAGGTCCGGGACGGGCATCCCCGCCGTCCCCGCCTGGCGGAGGCGTCCCTCGGCGAAACCCGTCCAGTCGCCGGCTCGCGCCCGTGTCAGCGTCCCGAGGACCGAGGTCTGCCGGCGGCGCGCGCGACGCGAGACGGGCAGCAGGACCTCGCCACCCCCGACGGTGCGAACGGGGGCATAGAGCCGCAAGACGAGGCGATCGCCGGCAGCGGCGACGAGCGGCTCCTCCAGCAGCAGCTGCGCGATCGCCTCCGTTCCCGGGGCGATCGCCTCCCCCTCCAGCAGGTGCACGCGACCCAGGACCTCGGCCGTCCC
>JBIIHZ010000266.1:0-3913 GCA_044235265.1 Candidatus Sericytochromatia bacterium | reverse complement strand
GGGCCAGTGGGTACGGATTCCTCACTGGGGCCCGATGCGGTCGCTGAATCTGTCGAATGCGGTCGCGGTGGTGGCCTACGAGGCCATGCGGCAACTGGAACTGCGGGGACTCGTCCCGCCCCCCGTGGACCGATTGCCCGACCTGCCTCCCCGGGAGGGCTGACCCCTCAGGAGCGACAGGATAGCCTCAGGAGCCGTCGACCTGCATAGTCGGCCAGCAGCACGTCCCCCTCGGGGGTCACGGCCAGGCCGTCCGGAGAACCGAGGACGGCCTCGACGGGTTCTTCCTCCCCCCCGTTTCCGAGGACCGTGCCCGGTGGCCCCACGATCGTCGAGCACGTACCATCGGTTTCCACCCGCCGGACCCGGTGATTCCCTGCATCCGTGAACCAGAGCCGGGCGCGGGCATCGAACACCGCCTGGGAGGGCTGGTCGAGGCTGGCCAGGGTCGCAGGTCCACCATCTCCCAGAGGCACGACGGGACGCCACGACTCGAAGTCGTCCGCACCCGCTACGTTGGTGGCTTGCCCCGTACCCGCGACCGCGTGGACGATGCCATCGGCATCGACCCAGCGAATCCGGTGAGCCCCCTGATCGACCACCACGAAGCCACCGCGCGGATGCAAGGCGAGCCCGTTCGGCGCCGAGAAACGGGCCGAGGTGGCACGCCCCTCGTCGCCGTCATCCCCGGCCTCGCCCGTCCCCGCGACGACGGTGAGCGTGCCATCCGCTTCCAGGCGTACCACCCGGTGACCGTCATACTCGGCGATCAGCAACCGCCCCCGAGCATCGCGCACCATCCCTTCCGGCCCCAGCAGGTCGGCATCGAGGGCCCGTACGCCGGTCTGCACCGCGAGTTGACCTCCTCCCGCGAGGCGGTGGATGTCCCCGGCCGGATCGATGACCCGGACGCGTCCGGGGATGCGAGTCCCGGGCACCGAGTACCCGTACTCGCTGACGACGGGCCGACCCATGGCATCGAGGACCAGGCCATACGGTTTGGCCATGCCGCATGCGAGCGCCGAACCACCGTCGCCCGACGCCGAGGGAAAGGAATCCAGGCCCGCGAAGCGGTGGAGGCGTCCGGCCGTGTCGAGACGCCTGATCCGGTGGATGCGGTAATCGGTGAACAGGCAAGACCCGTCATCCAGCAGCAGGATGGAGGCAGGCGAGAAGAGAGGCGAATCGAGAGCTGGCGCCCCGTCATCGGGTTCTCCCTGGAGGCCGTTTCCGGCGAGGGCCTGAACGGTCCAGCGTAGCGGAAGGCTCGGAACAGACTCACCGCGTGACGGAGTTCCGACGAGCGGTCCGGCAGGTCCTGCCACCGGCGTTTCGACCTTCGACGGTGCGACGCTCGGCACGTCCAGAGGTGTGCCCGCGGTCGATGAGGCTGGCTGTAGCGGTGCATGCATGCAGGCCACGAGCGAGCACGTGAACCACGCCACGGCGGCACCCCGAAACCGTCCAGCCCCCAAGGTTCACCTCCTCGTCCCTGTGCAGGGAGCATGGAGGGGGCAAGTCACCGGAAGGTGTGCACGTCATTGCAGCCGCGAGAAATCCAGTCGACCGTGACCGCTCCCGTGCCCCATCGGCACGGCCGAACGCACGAGCGCCGCTTCCACCTGCTCGACGCTCCAGGCGGGATGCATCGCGAACAGGCTGGCTGCTGCCCCGGCGACCGCAGGCGCGGCCGCGCTCGTGCCATGGAGGGCGCGAACGCGCTGGCCCGGAAAATCGGACCACACGTCCTGCCCCGGAGCCGCCATGAAGACCCCGTCTCCACGGCTCGAGAACCCGGCCAGTTCCTCGACCCCCACCCACCGCGTGGCGGCGATCGCCAGGGCACCGGGGGAGTTCGCGGGAGCCGTCACCTTGCCCCCGATGTTTCCCGCGGCGGCGACCACCACCGCCCCCCGCCGACGCGCCAGGCGGATGGCCAGCGTGAAGAGCGGATCGACGTCCGTGCGTTCCGTCGAGAGGGAGAGGTTCAGGACGCGGGCGCCCGAATCGACGGCGTAGCGGATCCCCTCGAGCGTCGCGAACACGCTGCCTCCCGTGGCTCCCATGACGGTCACGGGCAGGATGCGCACGCTCGAGGACACCCCGGCGACCCCGACACCGTCGCCGCGACGCGCGGCGATGAGTCCCGCCACGTGGGTCCCGTGCCCCACGCGGTCGACATCGGCGGTCTCGCCCGCCACGAAACTCTTGCCGGGCAGGACGCGGCCACGCAGATCCGGATGGCTCGCATCCACCCCGGTGTCCAGCACGGCGACGGTGACGTCCGAGGCATCCACCGCCCGGTCCCAGAGCGCCGGTAGATTCGTGACCCAGGTCTGATAGCCCCACATGCGCCACCAGTGGGGGTCGGCGACCGCCACCGACGCGGTGAGACCGGTCCACCGGGGCAGCGAGGCCTGCAGCGGGACCGGTCCCCGCGCGGCAGGCAACCCGGAATCGGCCACGAGGCGCTCGATCCCGGCCTGCCGCGCGAGTCGGACGGGATCGACCACGCGCACCCGGACGACCCACTGACCGAGATCGAGGGTCTCCAGGACGTGATCGCCCGGGGCCCAGGCCACGGCCTCGACCGTCACGCCGGGCCGGAGCAACACCAGCCAGTCTGGACCGGGAGGCACGACGGTATTCCCGGCACGGCACCCGGCGACGACGGTGAGCAAGACGCACGATACCCGGGCGATCGCCTTCTTCATGGTCACCCCTCCCCGGCTGGGCCTGACCATGTTGACCCGCCCCCTCTCCCGAGCCGACGGCCACCCCTCCGGAGTTTTCCGTCCAGGCCCGCGCAAGGACGCCCGGTGAGTCGCCACCGGCCGGGAGCGGGCAGTATAATGCGAAGGTTTGCCCGCCTGAGCGAATTCTTCCGGAAGGTGCTCGATGACGACTCCGACCCCGACCGAGATCGTGCGACGTACGCCCCTGCACGATCGGCACCTGGCGCTCGGCGCCCGGATGGTTCCCTTCGCCGGATGGGAGATGCCCGTCCAGTACCGGGGCATCCTCGAAGAGCATCGCGCCGTCCGCGAACGGGTCGGTCTCTTCGACGTCAGCCACATGGGCGAGTTCATGGTCGAGGGCTCCGGCGCCCGGGCGTTTCTGGCCCGGATGGTGCCGGGTGACGTGACCGGACTCGCCGCGGGTAGATGCGTGTACACGCAGTTCACGCGTCCCGACGGAGGCGTCGTCGACGACACGATCATCGGCAACCTGGGCGACCGGTACCTGGTCGTCGTGAATGCCTCCAATCGCGAGAAAGTGTGGACCTGGCTGACGGAGCACCTCCCGGCCGAGGTCCGGATGTCCGACCTGTCGGACGAGATGGCCCTCCTGGCGCTGCAGGGCCCCGCGGCGGCGGCCCTCATGGCCGAGGTCGGCACGCCTGGGCTCTCGACGTTGCTGTCGTTCGGGATCTCGCAGGGTCGCGTCCTCGGGGTCGACGTCTGGGTATCCCGGACGGGCTACACCGGGGAAGACGGGTTCGAGATCTACGTCTCGCCCGACCTCGCCCCGCGTCTCTGGGAAGGTCTGATCGCCGCCGGAGAATCCCACGGGCTCCTGGCCTGCGGGCTGGGCGCCCGGGACGTCCTGCGACTCGAGGCCGGCCTGCCTCTGTACGGTCACGAACTCACCGATGACGTGACGCCGGTCGAGGCCTCGCTGGGCTGGACCGTCAAGAGCACCGAGGCCTATCTCGGTCACGAGGTGCTCCGCCGTCAACTGGCCGAGGGGTGCGACCGGCGACTGGTCGGCCTCACGCTCGAGGGCAGGGCGATCGCCCGCGATGGCGCCCCCGTATTCGCGGGTGAGGCCGAGGTGGGGCGTGTCGTGAGTGGCACCCATTCCCCGCTCCTGCAGGCCCCCATCGCCACGGCCTTCGTCCAGGCCCACCTGG
>JBIIHZ010000265.1:0-3926 GCA_044235265.1 Candidatus Sericytochromatia bacterium | reverse complement strand
ATAGGCGTTCTCGAACACGGACCGTTCGACGTTCATGACTCGTAGTCGTCTGGAACGGGCGCCGGATTGCGCACGGCGGCCTGCATCGAGGCGGGTTTCCGGTGCTTCACGGACATGCGCACCTTCAGGGAGTACGTCGAAGCGGAATGTCTGGGGCGGGCGCTTCACGCCTGACCCGGGGCCGGTTTGCTTCGTGTCCGGGGCCAGGGCCGGATCATTAATCTCAAGATTATGTCATACTATGATATAATCTAGTCATGACATTACCAGATCGCCACCACAAGGACCGTGCAGCCAAGCGGATCTTCACCGCGGTGGGGGACGACCTGGCTCGATACCTCACGGGGCGTCCGAACACGCGTCTGGTCGAGGCTCTCACGCGGGAGTACCCGATCAAGCAGCGGACGCCGGACATCGAGTTGCACATGACCGATCCGGAGCTCGGGGACTTCCTGGTCGTCGTCGAGGTCCAGGCACGATACGACCCGACGCTCGCCCGCCGACTCGCGTCGCTCACGACCTTTCTGCATGGTGAGCACGGCAAGCCGGTGATCCCGGTGGTGCTCTATCTCCGGAAGCCGGTCAGAAAGGGTACCGATCGGATCTTCTACGAGATGGCCGGTGGCCGGGTCGAGGTCACCCCGGTCGAGATCGTGCTGGCCGAGATGGACGCCGGGGAAATCCTCTCGCGGGGACTCGAGGGTCCGTGGTGGCCCTTCATACCCTTCATGCGGCGCGGTCGCGATCCGGAGATCGTGGACCGCCTGGTGAACGAGGTCCGCGCCCGCCCCGAACGGGTGGGCATCGCAGATGACATGCTGCGCATGGTGGCCCATGTGGTAGAACTGGATCACCTGCGTCGATTGCTTGGAGGGGCCATGCTGGACAAGATCTGGGAGATGGAACCGTTCGAGGGTTCGTACATCTGGGTGACCCGCGAAAAGTGGCTCGGCAAGGGCCGAGAAGAAGGCCGGGAAGAGGGCCGTGAAGAGGGCCGTGAAGAAGGTCGCCGCCAGGAGATCTTACGCGTCGCGAAGCGGGCGATCGCCCGGAAGTTCGTTCGCCCCGACCCGGACCTGACGGCCCGACTGGTGCCCCTCTCGATCGAGCAGCTCGAGGACCTCGTCGAGGCGCTCTTCGACATGGATTCACCCGCAGATCTCACGATCCACCTCGACGCCCTGTCCTGAGCCCATCCGGGCTGCCCTGGACCAGGCCAGGCAGCCCGGCCTGACGCGCACCCGATGCTCAGTTCGCCGGTCGGTATTTCCTGACCAGAGACTTCAGCCGGTCCAGCGGCAGGGCATGCACGGTGTGGCCATCCCACCCGCGCGAGGTGGTGGCCGCCGTCAGTGCATTCCCGATCGCCTCCTCGGTGGCCTCCACCGCCGAATCGAACACGCCATCGAGCACGTCACCATGGGCTGCCTGCACGGACTGCGTGGCATCCTCGTTCTCGACCCACGTGTTGGCCGTCGAGAATGCCAGGACGAAGTCGCCCGACGAGTTCCTCCCGGTCGAACCCGTGCGCGAGAGTCCCATGACGGCTCGCTTCGCTACCCGCACCAGCTGGTGGGGCAGCAGGGGCGCGTCCGTCGCCACCACCATGATGATCGACCCCTCGGACGGCTTCAGCTGGGGCATCAGGTCGGTGATGAGTTCGCCGACGGGCACGCCCGCGATGCGCAGTTCCGGACGCGGGGCCATGTTGGCATTGACCAGCACCCCGACGGTGTACCCCCCCGTCTTGACGGGCAGGACGCGACTCGCCGTCCCGATGCCGGACTTGAACCGGTACGCGACCATGCCGGTCCCGGCTCCGACGCATCCCTCCGCGACGGGCCCCGACGCCGCCCCGTCGATGGCCGCGAACACGTGCTCGGGGCGCACGTGCCGGCCCTGCTGGTCGTTCAGGAACTGATCGTCGCACTCGGCGACCACGGGCAGGACCGTGTCCGAGAGTCGGCCCATGTCGGGATACTGGCGGCACATCCAGCTCACGACCGAATCGGCGACCCGTCCGACCGAGAGCGTGTCCGTGAGCAGGATGGGCGTCTCCAGGTGCCCGGATTCGTTGACCCAGTGCATGCCCGTGACTTCCCCGTTGCCGTTGAACACGTGGCCGGCCGCGAAGCACTTGTTCCGCCACACGTCCTCGCGGGGGACGATCGCCGTCACGCCCGTGCGCACGGGCCCCTGTCCGGGGACGAGCGGTCCGTCACCCGACACGAGCGTCACGTGGCCGACCTTCACGCCGGGCACGTCCGTGATGGCATTGAAGCGACCCGGCGTCCCGCGGCCGATCCGGATGCCCAGATCCCGCAATCTGGCGCGTCCGGGGGCCAGACCCGGTGGGGTCACGACGGCGTCCAGGCCCGCCGAGGCAGGACGGGACAGGACGGGAAACGTGGTCAGAACCGTGCAGGCGAGGAGGGCAGCGTGGAGACGGCGCACGGGAGCTCCTTTGTCGGTCGAATGGGCTGGAATGGAATCTCGCGAATCGCGACCGACGTCAGTCGGCCTCGGGGGACGGAAGGCAGACCAGGGCGATCCCGCCAGAATGCCAGAGCGATCGCACCTCTTCGAGCGCCTGGGTGCGCCACGTCAGGACGAGCGCCGCATCCAGCTTCTCCTGGTGCTCCGGCAGGGTCAGCAGCATCGCGCTCTCCGGAACCCAGGCCAGCTTGAAGCCGTGCTCGGCACCGATCTGCTCGAAGCGCTCCACCCACAGGTCGAAGAGCTTCTCGTGCGTCGCCGTCGAGTCGAGCTCCACGGCCGGGTCGCTCGAGATGGGGCCCCAGAGTTCGAGATGCGCGCGCTCGTCCGGGACCTGCCAGTCGGAACCCTCGAGCGCCACCACCGTGCGTGCCATGCATGACCTCCTCGTCAATGAACCTTCGGGGGATCATTGTCGCATGCCCGGTGCGGGAGGTGATCCTCCCCACCGATGCGCGCGTGCGTCAGTGGCAGCATGAAACAGGAATTGTTCGAAGGGAGTTTCTGATGACGTCGCGTTCCGACACCCTCACGCGCCAGCCGAACCGGACCGGGATCCCTTCCGGTGGTTCCCGGGAGCGCGAGAAGGCCAGCCAGGAAGCGTTCCTCTTGACGCAGTTCGCCCGGGCCAATGCCGTCACGCGTCCGTTTGCCGAACTGGAGAAGCCCCGTGCGTGGTGGAAGTTCTGGGGCTGATGGAGGCGTCACCGCGCCTGTGGGCTCGTTCTTGATCCGATGATATCCAACAGGATGGGCGCCTGCACGAAGCAGGCGCCCTTCTTGCTCACGAATGAGAGGTATCAGTAAGAACGGGGACGATCGTACCCACCCGAGCGACGGCCTTCGGGACGGGGACGGTTCTCCTGGGGACGGGCCTCGTTCACGATGATCGCGCGACCGGCAACCATCGACTGGTTGAGACGAGAAACCGCATCCTGAGCGAGCTCGGCAGACGCCATCTCGACGAACCCGAAACCACGGGGCCGACGCGTCTCGCGATCAAGCGCGATGCGCGCGGACACGACCTCGCCCACGCCCTCGAAAATCTTGCGGAGTTCATCCTCGGTGAGGGTGTAAGGGAGGTTTCCAATGTAGAGCTTGGCCGACATAAGGGTCCTTTCCAGCGGTTCCAGGGTCACGGCCGTGCCCACTTCGAATGAAACCGCGTCGATATGGAGTCTCGCGAGGATGCTGGCGGTCAGCTGACATCCCTTGAAACAGGAGATAGTGACGACACACCGGATGAGTCATCGCGAGCGTCCCCTTCATGTTGAAGGACCCGGGTTGGCTTGTCCAGTGGATCAGGCCCTGAACACATCGTTCACTGCCTTGATTCCAATGTGAAGGATCTTGGTTTGAATGTCAATACTCTGGACGAATCCTGACCTCCGAGATTTTGCGCCACACGCGAGGCCGGAACCGGGGTCAGG
>JBIIHZ010000264.1:0-3941 GCA_044235265.1 Candidatus Sericytochromatia bacterium | reverse complement strand
TCCCTGCTCGCACGGGTGGAGCCGATGCCCCAGCTGGACGACATCCTGAGGGATCTGGCGGGCCTAGACTTCGTCGTGCGCAAGGCCACCGGCGAATGGCAGTTCCTGCAGGCACTCAATCACGAGGTCGTGTACAACGCGATGCTCCTGTCCGTGCGAAAGGAACTGCACCGGCGGGTGGGCATGACGCTCGAAGAGGGCCTGGGTGAACGGGCGCTCGAGGTGCCCCAGGTGCTCGCCCGGCACTTCATGGCCGGAGATGTGCCCGAGAAGGCCCTGAAGTACCTCCATCGATCCGGGGAACTCGCCCTCCGGAATTTCTCCAATCTCGAGGCCCTGACCTGTTTCCAGGAATGTCTGCGCCTGCTGGACGCCGGTGCCCGGACCGAACAGCCGCGTCGCTATTCGGTCCTGATTGCCCTGGCCGAGTTGCTCAGCACGACGGGTCAGTATGGGCCGGCACTCGAACGCCTCGACCAGGCGCTCGAGGTGGTAGCCGATCCCGCCGAACGGGCGGACGTCCTGCGGCGGATCGGCGGAATCGTCTACCTCCAGGGCAACTACCAGGATGCAATGGACCGGTATGCAGCCGGCCTCGAGGCCCTGGCCGACATCCCGGCGCCTCTCGTGCGGGCCCGTATCCTCCTCGACCAGGAACTGGCCCTGTTCCGGCAGGGGCAGTTCCAGACCGTGCTGGATCTCTGCGAGCAGAGCCTTTCGATGCTCGATGGGACGAGCTTTCTCAAGGAAATCGCCACCACCCACAGCATCATCGGGCTGGTCTATTACCGCCAGAATCGCCTCATGGAGGCGGAAAAGTACCACAAGCGGGCGCTGAGCCTCCGGGAGCAGCAACTCGACGTCTTCGGGGTGGCTGCCAGCCTCAACAATCTGGGCGTGATCTATCTGGAGCTCGGGGACTGGAAGCGCTCCGCGGAGCACTATGCCCGCAGCCTCAAGATTTACCAGCAGATCGGGGATCTGGGACGGCAGGTCATCCAGCTCAACAACCTCGGAGATCTCTACCGCAACCGCGGCAAGCCCGAGGAATCTCGCGACATGCATCGCAAGGCGCTCGAGATCGCCGAGGAGATCGGCGATCTGCATGGTGCCGGGGTGGCCACCCACGGTCTGGGACTCGCGAACATGGTGTCCGGATCGCTCCCGCTCGCGATAACCCAGCTCGAGGAGGGGCTTGCCCGCTTCACCGAGATCAACATGCAGGAAGTGCTGGCCGAGGTTTCGGGAGACCTCGCCCAGGCCTACCTGCTGGATGGTCAGCTGGATGCCGCCGAGGAACGCATCGCGACGGCTCGCGGACTTGCCAGCGAGCAGGGCATGTCCTTTCAGGATGCCCGGATCCTGAGCCTGGAGGCGCAACTCTGTCTGGGCAAGGGGAATCTCGAGGACGCCATCGCGCGGATCGAGGCTGCCTTCCTTGCGATGGGTGAGGATCCGCCGCCGATCGACCACGGTCGGATCTGCGCGGTTGATGCCCGGATCCGCCTGGCAGCGGGCCAGCGCGAGCAGGCTCGGGAACGCGTCGCACAGGCCAGGAGCATCTTCGAGCAACTCGGAGCCCTGTGCGAGCTCGACAATCTGGCCCCGGTCGAACAGGCGCTGTGAGGGGGCCGACGGCTCTGACCGGGGCGTTCCTTCGTATTGCCTCCGCGTCACGTTCATCTCGTTGAAACGTTTCTCGACGAACCTCGGGGAAGCGTCCCGCAGCCAGGCGGGGCTTTATCCCGGGCGGTGTCGCGGGTACACCCACCCGGACCCGGTACGAGAAAGGGGCAGGCGATGGCCAAGATCCTGGTCGCGGATGACGATCCCAACCTCCGTTTGATGCTGCAGAAGCAGCTCGAATACGAGGGTTACCAGGTGCTCACGGTCGGTAGCGGACGTGCGGCCATCGACCTGACCAGGAGGGAGCATCCCGATCTCCTCATCGTGGATCAGATGATGCCGGACCTGGATGGTCTCGAGGTGTGTCGCACGCTCAGGCCCGAACTCGTCACACCCATTCTCATGCTCACGGCCAAGGGCTCGGATACGGACAAGGTCGTCGGACTGGCCGTCGGGGCCGACGAGTACATGACCAAACCCTTCAGTCTCGTCGAACTCGCCGCCCGGGTGAAGGCGAATCTGCGCCGCGTGGACCGGGTTAAGCGCCACATGGTCGAGGCTCCGGACCGCCTCGAGGTCGCCGGCCTCTGCATCGACACGGAGCAGCACGTCGTCACGATCGAGGGAGAGTTGCTCGAGCTTCCGTTCAAGGAATATGCCCTCCTCCACCTGCTGGTGCAGCATCTCGGCAAGGCGATCAATCGCGATACCATCCTCTTCCGGATCTGGGGTGACGACTTCTTCGGCGACGACCGCGTGGTGGACGTGCATATCTGTCGTCTCCGGGACAAGCTGTCCCGGTACGATCCTTGCCCCATCGAGATCCGGACGGTCCGGGGGGTGGGATACCGATGCGTCAGCCGGAACTCCCCGTCACAGGCGGATGTTCCCGCCTCCTGAGGGGAGGCGGGAACCCTGCGGGACGGGGCATCGAGGTCCTGCTGACACGCTCAGTGCGGCAGATGCCGCTCGATCTTGCAGCCGTGGGAAATGCCTTCCAGCGCTTGCTCGGCCTCATCCGGGTCGACGCAGGCCAGATCGCCCAGAGAGACCAGGCCCACCAGCTTGCCTCCCGAGACGACCGGCAACCGGTGAATCTGGTTCCGGGCCATCATGCTGGCCGCACTGTCGAGGTCGGTATCCGGCTGGATGGTGACCAGATTCCCGGACATGTAATCGCTCACCCGGGTCTCGGATAGCCTGGCATCCCGGGCGACGGCACGGACCGTGATGTCCCGGTCCGTGATGACTCCCAGCAGGTGGTCCTCCGCGTCGACCACGGGGATGATCCCGGTATCCGACGCCTCCATGGCTCTGGCGACGTCTGCCAGCGTGGCCGTGCCCTTGACGGTGGCGAGGTCCTTTCGCGCCGTCATCACCCTGTCGATCTTCACCGGGGCCCCCTTTCACGCGATGCGAGACGGGCCTCAGGGTACAGGGGAAGCCCCCCTACGCAAGGGATGTCCGTCAGCCGTGGGAATTCTCCTGCACCCAGGAGATACCGAGCTCTCGAGCGGCCGTCTCGACCGCATGCACTTCCGCCGGACCGAAAGCGGCCGGCGTATCGCTGTCGACGTCGATCTCGGCGACGATCCGACCATCCGCAAGGCGAACCGGGACCACGACCTCGGACCGCGTGCGGGTCGAGCAGGCGATGAATCGCTCGTCGGCAGTCACGTCCGGGATGTTGAGGGTGCCTCCCTCGCGCACGGCGGCCCCGCAGATCCCGGTCGCGACGGGGATCCGCACGTGGGGGGTGGGGCTGCCGAGCTGGCAGGCCAGCAGGAGTTCCTCGCTCGTCGCGAGACGGTAGACTCCTACCCAGTCGAATGTCGGGAATGCCTGTCCGAGCGCGTGGCATGTTTCCAGGCAGGCTGCGGCGAGGTCACCGGACGGACCGGCCAGCAGTGGCGCGACTTTCTGGGCCACGTCCTGCAGGATGGTCTGATCCTCGGGGGCGACGGCCTCGCCGACCAGGGCATACACGCGTCCCAGGGTAGTGCCTTCGAAGCGGATCGGGGCAGAGAGCTGGATCTCGTCCCCCGGGTCTTCCACGAACGGATTTCCGGTACCGACGGAGCTGAGCGGGGTGTGGGAGCCGTCCAGGAGGCGTGTCACGCCGATGGACCAGGCGGGGCGGGTCTCCCGTACGGGGGCGAGCAGGCAACGCTCGATCGCTCCGGACAGTGCACCCGGGTGATGATGAGTCATGTAGGTCCCTTTCGTGATGCGATCGCTCTGCACGTGTCAGCGTGTCGCGCGCACGGGGGGACTTCAATGACGGGGATCACCCTGCAAGGTGGTCAGCGACCCAG
>JBIIHZ010000263.1:0-3944 GCA_044235265.1 Candidatus Sericytochromatia bacterium | reverse complement strand
TGACGGGCGTCCGTGACGAGGGGACTCCACTCCTCGACCTGTTCCCGCGCGACGCGGGTCATGCCTTCCACGCTCGCCATCGTCTCGTCCGTCGTCGCCAGCAGTTCGCGGATGCGCGGCATCCACTCGGCGCGCACCTGGCGGAGGGTCAGCCACAGCTCGAACAGGACCCGGCCCAGCAGGGCGAGCACGCCGATGCCCGCGAGGGTCAGGACCAGGTGGGCCAGATCGAGCCACGTTTCGGGCACGGTTTCCTCCGGGCAGGGACGACTCCCTGCATGTTCTCCCGACGGGCGAGAGCGGTCAACCTCTCCAGGGCAAGTGCTCCCCTGATCACGGGTATAAGGTCCGTGGTGTCCGATCCGGATCGGAGGTGGCGATGTCTCTTCGAATGTCTCTAGGTCTCGCGCTGGGCGTACTCGTGGCCTGCGCACCGCCCCAGACGGGGCAAGGTCCCTCTGACGGGAGCACGTCGGGGACGTCGCCCTCCGGACAGGCTGGTAGCTTCACGGATCAGGAAAAGGCACTCGTGACCCGGGTCGGTGAGGGTTTCGACCAGGTCTCGGGGACGTCCGCAGACACCTTGCTCGCCCGGGCTGCCCGGCTCCGGGCGGAAGGGGGGAGCGCTCCCGCCGATGCGCTCATCGCCAACGGGGCGGCCTCTCTGGTGACGAACAGTTCGGCGGCGCTCATCGCCAACGGGGCGGCGTCACTCATCAGCAACAGCTCGGCGGCGCTCATCTCGAACAGCTCGGCAGCCCTCATCGCGAACGGGGCGGCGTCGCTCATCAGCAACAGCTCGGCGGCGCTCAAGAGCGTGGCCCCGCTGACGACCCGGGCCCCGTATCGGGTCACGAGCCTGGCCAGCAGGGTGGGGGTTCCGGCCTTCGCGATCGCCTCGGGCGGGGCTTTCACCACCGAGGATACGGGGGTGTGGCCTGCGGTGCCGGCGATCGGCCGGGTCGAGGGTAACCGCCTGATCCGCGACGGCCGCGGGGCCGTGGTCGAGGAATCGAACTACGTGCACCAGGTGGATGGCGTCCAGGGCGGCCGTCTCACGAGTTTCGTCCGGACCGACACGATCCGTGCCTCCAGCCTTCGCCCGGCGGGCACCTACGAACTCGCTTACGGTCCGCAGGTCTCGGCGTCCGTGCAGGCCCAGGTGCTGCGGCAGTCCGTCCAGATCGCTGGCCAGGCGCTGCGCGAGTGTATCCAGAAGGTCATGGTGTCGCAGGTCGGCGCGGAGGTTCGGACCCTGCTCGAAGGGCAGGGGGTCAACAGCCGCGGGCTGACCTTCGCTCGTCAGGCCACGACCTCCATCGTGCCGGCTCCGGCCGGTGCGCTCGGGGTCGAGCACGAGGAGCAACTCGCATGGGCGGGCGGGGCGCTCCGCTTCCGGTTCCAGGGCGAGCAGGCCTCGGGATCGTCGCTCGTCGCCACGGGTTCGCTGATCGTCCGGCTGGAGGCCTCGTCGGCTGAGCCCGCGATGGGGCTCGTCCTCTATCTCGACCAGCGGCCGGATGCGGTCTCGGGCAAGGCCCAGCTGGCCTACGAGGGTGCCCTGATCGATGCCTCAGGTCAGCCGAAGGGCACCATTCGCTCCTACCGTCGGAGCGCGGACGGTCTGCCCGTGCTGGGCCTCGAGGTGGCGCCCGGTCGGATCGTCGCGATGCCCCAGGGCTGGCTCGACCTGATGCGCGAAGGGGCAGGATCCTGGTGAGGGTTCGCCCCGGTCAAGATGGCGACCGGGCCTTCATGCGTGACGTGCTCCGCTGGACGGCGCTCGAAACGTACCCGGAGCTCGGGGCGCTCGGTCGCCTGACGCTGGCCGACCGGCTCGACGAGCTCTTCGCGAGCTACGATCGGCCCGGGCGTCGCTGGTGGGTCGCCGAGGATCCGGAGGGTGGTCGCTCGGGCGGGGTCTGGGCCCTCGTCGACAACCATCCGATCCTCGAGCACCTCGAGGCCGTCCTGGTGGCCGTCGCGGTCGCTCCCGAGGCCCGAGGTCGCGGGGTCGGTCGCGCGATGCTCGAGGCGGTCCGACGCGATCTGGGCAGCGAGGGCGTCCGGCACCTGCGCCTGTTCGTCCGGGGTGGCAACTCCGCGGCACGTCATCTGTACGAATCCACGGGATTCGTCCCCCGCGCCCTCGAGATGGAACTCGGCCCCGTCTGACCGGCGCCTCGCGGGCCGCAGGCTCGCGGCCGCGGGTGTATCATGGATCCTCGAATCCGGCGGGTGGCCGGAGTGCGTGCCGAGAGAGGATCCACATGGCCGTCACGCTTGCGGCGAAGGGGCTGGCAGGTCTCGACGAGAGGACGCCCCTGATCAACGAGTTCTCCGTCCAGGTCGCGACGGTGAACGGGTCGGGCTCCCAGTCCGCCAACCTCGTGCTCCTGCGCTCCCTCTTCCAGATGGGGTTGCCCGTCAGTGGCAAGAACCTCTTTCCCTCGAACATCGCGGGGTTGCCCACCTGGTTCACCATCCGCGTCAGTGAACGCGGGTTCCTGGCCCGTCAGCCACGATCGGCCGTCATGGTCGCCATGAACTCCGAGACGATCCGGGATGACGAACATGCCATTGTCCCGGGCGGCGTGTTCCTCTACAACGCCGACCTGCGATTCGAACCCACCCGTGACGACATCGTGGCGATCGGCGTGCCTTTCGCTTCACTCGTCGCCGCGTGCTGCCCGGAGGTCAAGCTCCGCAAGCTCGTCACCAACATGGTCTACGTGGGTGTCCTTGCGGCCCTGTGTGACATCGAGCTGACCGAGGTCGAGAAGGCCCTGCAGCGCCAGTTCAATGGCAAGGAAAAGGCCGTCGCGCTCAACCGGGCGGCCATCGACGCCGGTTTCGCATGGGCCCGTGAACACGTGCCGGCTCGTCTTCCCTTCCGGGTCGAGCGCCGGGATCTGACGGCGGGGCGGATCCTCGTCGAGGGGAATCGCTCGGCGGCCATGGGGTGTCTGTTCGCCGGTTGCACGGTCGTGGCCTGGTATCCGATCACGCCCTCGAGTTCGCTCTGCGAGACGCTCATCTCGCTGCTCGAGAAGCACCGCATCGACCCCGGGACGGGCAAGGCCACCTTCGCCGTCGTGCAGGCCGAGGACGAGCTGGCGTCGGCCGGGGTGGTCTTCGGGGCCGGCTGGGCCGGGGCTCGGGCCATGACGGCCACCAGCGGTCCCGGTATCAGCCTCATGAACGAGTTCGTGGGCCTGGGCTACTTCACCGAGATCCCGGGCGTCTTCTTCGACGTCCAGCGGGTGGGGCCCTCGACGGGCATGCCGACGCGCACCCAGCAGGGTGACGTGCTCTCCCTCTACCTGGCGAGTCACGGCGATACGCGGCACATCGTGCTCATCCCGGGGAATCCTCGCGAGGCGTTCGAGCTGTCCTACCTGGCCTTCGACCTGGCCGAGCGTCTCCAGACGCCAGTTTTCGTCATGCTCGATCTCGATCTCGGCATGAATCTCTGGATGACGGACCCGTTCGTGTATCCCGAGGCTCCGCTCGATCGGGGTCCCGTCGTCACGGCCGAAGAACTGGAGGCCCGCGTCCAGGATGCCACGCGCACGGCCCCCGTCTTTGCCCGGTATCGCGACGTGCACGGTGACGGGATTCCCGAGCGGACCCTGCCCGGGACCGACCACCCCCTGGCGGCCTACTTCACCCGGGGCTCCGGGCATACCGAGGAGGCAAAGTATACCGAGAAGCCCGAGGAATACGTGCGACTGGTCGATCGTCTCGCGCGGAAGCACGAGACGGCCCGGGGCCTGGTTCCGGCGCCCGTCGTGGACTGGAAGGATGCCGAGGTGACCCTCGTGAGCTACGGGTCGAGCTGCCAGGCGATCGACGAGGCCCGGGCCCTGCTCGCCGAGGCCGGAGTCCCCACCAACGGGCTCCGCGTGATGGCGCTGCCGTTCCATGCCGAGGTGCGTGAGGTG
>JBIIHZ010000262.1:0-3955 GCA_044235265.1 Candidatus Sericytochromatia bacterium | reverse complement strand
CCGCCGGGACCGGGTAGTCCACGTGACCGACGATCCATGACGGGTCGAGCTTCGCGAGTTCGCCGGGGGTGTTGTCGGTCCCGACTGCCTGGCCCCCGATGTCCGGACGGGCCAGGGGTTGCTGGCACGCGACCAGGACGCCGAGCATGAGCCCCAGGCCAGCGCGGAGGGCGCGGGTGATTCCGGTTGGAAGCCTGCCGTTCATCGTCTCGCCCTCAGTTGATCGTGTACCGGTACGTCTTGTACTGGTTTCCCCAGCCCGAGTACGAACTGATGGTGTAGAAATACTTGCCGATGGCGATGTCCTGTTTGAGGTGTCCGCCGACGACCGAGATGTTCGTGCCACCGACGGCGTAGCGGGCGACGGGCTTCGGTACGAGATCGTCGACGATCTCGCCCCGGTAGCCGCCGACATCCGGATTCAGCAGGTAATAGTATCGGCCGATGCGCACCGGTTTCGTGGAATGCATGTTGGCCACGGGAACCAGCGAGGTGGGGTTCTTGATCCAGTTGGTCATCTTCCCCTCGAAATCCAGCACCGTGTACTGGCTGCCGCCCGTCGTCCCGATGTCCGTCCCCGAGAGCATGTGCAGGACGCCCCCGATGTACATGAAGTAGGCGTCTTCTCCGTAGTACAGCTGGGTCGTGCCGGATTCCCAGATGCCGATGCCGCCCGAGGGCAGGATGCGGGTCTGCTTGGTGGCCGTCGCGCTTCCGTCGCAGAGGCCGCTGCCCGAACAGCTGACACCTTGCCCGCCGATGTACACGTACTTGTCCGAGGCGGCGAGGGCGAGGTCCTTCCCGCGCCAGTTGCTGGGCAGGTCATTGGTCGGGTCGTAGCCGAAGGCCGTGATGTCCCCCGTGTAAGGGTCCAGCGAGGCGAAGTTGATCTGGTTGGAGCTGTTCGAGACCGTGTAGTAGATGCGTTCTCTGACCAGGACGTCGTCATTGGGGCTATCGTCCTGGTTGGTCGAGGAGGGGATCTGGAGGCTGGAAAGCGTCCAGTTGGCATCCTTGAAGCTTCCATCCGGGTTGAGGTTGATGAACTTCACGGCCCGGGTTCCGCCCCCCCAGACCCAGAGCTTCCCGTCACCGATCCAGACGTGGGTCCCGTTGCCCCCCACGGCCGTCCCGGTCGAGAGGTCCGTCCCGGTGTCGATGTACGAGGTCTCGACGTTCCCCGCGATGACATTGAAGGTGGCCGTGCTGATCCCGAACTGGCTGAAGAGCGTGATCTGGGACGCGCCGGTCGCAAGGTACCAGGGAATCTCGATGCGCACGGCCTTGGGGTTCCAGGAAATGACCCTGGCCTCGTAACCTCCGACGATGACGCGCCCCGTTGGGCCGAAGTTCACTCCCTTGAGCAGCACCGTCGACTTCACGCCCCCGATGTTCGGAAATACCGAGGTGATGCGCGGCGTGATCAGGGTGTCCACCGACAGGTAGAACACGTTGCTGATGGCCGAGCCCACGGACACGGTCATGTTGCCGCTGGTGGCCGTGTCAGGCACCTGCACGACCAGGGTGGTCTGGTTGGCGAAGATGGGCGTGAGAGTCACGCCGTTGAGTCGCACGACGTTGCTGGCGAGCGTCATCGAGAAGCCCGTGCCGTTCAGCGTGATGGTCGCCCCGGGGCGGGCGGGGTTCGGGCTGATCGAGGTGATACCGACCCTTGACCCATCGGGGATCGTGAACGCTCCGGCCGTCACGGAGCCTCCGCGCGCCGTCGTGACCACGAGGTTGCCCGTGATGGCATCCGATGGCACGCTCACGACGACCTGCCACTTGCCGATCCCACCGGACGAGATCCGTTTCCAGGCCAGGATCGGGGCCGAGGCACCGCCGATGGTGACGGTGGTGTTGCCGCGGACGAACCCTTGCCCCGTGATGAGGACGGGGGAGTTCGCTGGCGCGATGCTCGGCGAGTAGGATTCGACGCTCGGATTGAGGGCATCCGTCTCGCTCACGGGATCGAGATTCGCCGTCACGATCGCGAGGATGTCGGCCTGCATCTGGAGGACCTTGGCAGCCGGGAACGTGGCAGGCAGGGCCGGGCTGCCCGAGAGAGCCGGCGGGCTCACGGCCACGTTGACCATGCCGATGGTGCCCGAGTAGGGCAAGGTCTTGGGGTTCGCGGTGTCGAGACCGGAACACAGGGCGATCGCCGAGGTGAGGGCATTGATGACGATGGGGCCACCAACGGTGGCATTCGTGATGCTCTTCCAGTTGCCCCCGCTGTACTGGATGACCGTCCGGAAACGGGGCGCATCGTTGCCCGGAGCTCCGCCCGAGACCCCCCGGATGGCCTCGAGCACGTACACGCTGTTGTCGGCCGGCACGAAGCTGGAAAACGGCAGGCTGAAAATCCCGTTGGTGTCCGTCACCCCGGCGGTCATGGTCTGACCCGTGTTGACGTCGATGACCGAAACCGTGGCCAGCAGCGTGATGTCCGAGACGTTCGACTGGACGTGGTAGTCGCTGGACGTCGGATTCCCGAAGTCCACGCGCCCCCTGACCGGGGCCACCTCGAGGGGGCTCGGCACCACGATGTCCCGGTCGAGTTGCATCTGGGCCGCTGCGGCCGTCCCGGGTGAACCGGCCTGCGGCCCGATGAGCGCCGGCAGGACCCGAGCCGTCGGCATCTGGCAGGCCAGGAAGGTCGCCGTCAGCAGGACGGTCAGGCCGTGTCGGATGAATGCACGCATGGGCGACTCCTACTGGACCACGGCGCCGTTGACCTGGGGAATGACCGTGAACTGGATGGCATTGCTGATGCCGTAGGCGTTGCGCACGAGCACTCCACCCGAGACCGCGTTGTTGGGCACCGTCACGTAGAGTTCCGCGACGGAATTGGGCTTCGAGGTGTCGATGGTGGCCGCCAGCCCCGTCTCTCCCCCGAAGTACACGGTGTTCTTGCTGGCCACGGGATCGAAGCGGAGACCCTTCACGACGATCGGGGCCCCGAAGCCCGCCGCGTAGCTGCTCAGGGTCTCGACGAAGGGATCCTGGTTGGTCTTGACGAAGAAACTCCCGCCCGTGGAGAACTGCACGGCCGTGATCGGGTCGGTGTCCCCGTCCACGGCGCGCCTCACGAGGTCGCTGGTCTTGTGGAACTCATCCTGGGTGGGCCAACCGGACCCGGTCGTCGGGATGGTGTAGGTGTCGCCGGAGGTCGGTGCCACGGAACTGTCCGGTACACCTGCCTGGATGGTGCCCATGAAGCCCATCGGGTCCACCCCGCCGGGGCGCAGGCCATACATGATGGCGATCGCCGTCGTCCCCTCGGAAATGTAAACGATCGGCCTGGCAGGATTCAGGCTCGTCAAGCTCAACCAGCCGCCACTCTGAGGCTTCAGATAGGTCCGGAGCCGCACGGCATCCTTGTTGACCGAATTCGAGTTCAGGCCTTTGACGGCCTCGAAGACGTAGGTAGCCGTGTCCCTGGGCTTGAAGCCCGGGATGTTCAGCGAGAATCCGCCCGTCGCATTCGTGACAGTGGTGGCCACCGTCGTGGAGACGGCCGTGGCCGTGGCCCCGCTACCCTGGACGTTGATTTCCATGAGCGAGACGGTCGCCGCGGATGCCACGTCCGAGTACGTAGCCTGGGTGAGCCGCACGGATGATCGGGGCCAGATGATCTGACCGTCGATATGGCCCCAGACGTCGACGCCCGGGGGGGATGAGGTGCTGACGCAGCCCGAGACGATGGAAATACCGGAAACCAGAGACAGATACCAGCGCACAACCGGCCTCCTCGTTCAGTCCAGCCGATTCTTACACTGAATGTTCCCGCTACGTTCCAAGTTCAATCGTGACATCTCTCACGGGCTGCGCCGGCTCCTTACGGAACAATGGAAATGCGTCTGCCCAGAAAGGATCCATGCCCGTGTCTGAAACCAGCCGTTCCCGCTTCAATCCACTGGACACCGTGATCGTGGCCGCACTTCTGGTCGGC
>JBIIHZ010000016.1:0-12707 GCA_044235265.1 Candidatus Sericytochromatia bacterium | reverse complement strand
GCAGGTGGCGATCGTCGTCGTCACCTCGGACAAGGGCCTTGCCGGTGCCTACAACTCCAACATCCTCCGGGCCACCGTCGGACGCATCCGCGAGTGGCAGGCGAAGGGTGCCAGCGTCTCGCTGGTGCTGGTCGGAAACAAGGCCGTGGCCTTCTTCCGTCACTGGAACCTGCCCGTCCTCAGCCGCTATACCTCCCTGCCCGCGATCCCGACCTTCACCGAGGCCAAGGTGATCGTGGAAGAGGTGACCCAGTTCTACCGCGAGCGCCGCGTGGACCACGTGGACTTCATGTTCACGCGCTTCCACACGATGCTGCGTTACACGCCCGAGACCGAAGCCCTCCTCCCGGCCCGCCTGCCGGAAGGCCGTGCCACCGGTTTCCATGCCGAGACGATCTTCGAGCCTTCGGCGCAGGAGATGATCGAGCAGCTCATTCCTCGCTACCTCGAGACCGTGCTCTACCAGGGCCTGCTCGAGAGCACGGCCTCCGAACTCGCGAGCCGCATGGCCGCGATGGGCGCCGCGTCCAAGAACGCTGGAGAGATGATCGGGCACCTCACGCTCGTGCTCAACAAGGCCCGCCAGGGCGCCATCACCCAGGAGATCCTGGAAGTGGTGGGTGGAGCCGAGGCCCTCAAGGCGTGACGAAATCAAAGGAGAGATTCGAACCATGACTGCTACCCTGACCCAGGGCAACGTCGGCGAGATCACCCAGGTCATCGGCCCGGTCCTCGACGTCCACTTCCCCGAGAAGCTGCCCGCCATCTACAACGCGCTCCGCATCGAGGCCACCAACGAGGCCGGTACCCGGATCGCCCTCACGGCCGAAGTGCAGCAGCACCTGGGCGACAACCGCGTCCGCGCCGTCGCCATGAGCACCACGGACGGCCTCGTCCGCGGCATGCAGGTGCTGGACACCGGCGCCCCCATCTCGGTGCCCGTCGGTGACCTCACCAAGGGCCGCATCTTCAACGTGCTCGGCGAGCCGGTCGACAACCTGGCCGCTCCCGAAGGCACTCCCGTGTGGCCCATCCACCGGCCGGCCCCCAAGCTGACCGACATGGAAGTCACGCCGCAGATCCTCGAGACGGGCATCAAGGTCGTCGACCTGCTGGCCCCCTACGCGAAGGGCGGCAAGATCGGTCTGTTCGGCGGCGCGGGCGTCGGCAAGACCGTCATCATCATGGAGCTCATCAACAACATCGCGAAGTTCCACTCGGGCGTGTCGGTCTTCGGCGGCGTCGGCGAGCGGACCCGCGAGGGCAACGACCTCTACCACGAGATGAAGGACTCGGGCGTTCTCAACAACACCTGCCTCGTCTACGGGCAGATGAACGAGCCGCCCGGTGCCCGCATGCGCGTCGGCCTCACGGCTCTCACCATGGCCGAGTACTTCCGGGATGAGCAGAACCAGGACGTGCTCCTGTTCGTCGACAACATCTTCCGCTTCACGCAGGCGGGTTCCGAGGTGTCGGCGCTGCTCGGCCGTATGCCGTCCGCCGTCGGTTACCAGCCCACGCTGGCCACCGAGATGGGCGCCCTCCAGGAGCGCATCACGACCACGAAGAACGGCTCGATCACCTCGATCCAGGCCATCTACGTGCCCGCGGACGACTACACGGACCCCGCTCCGGCCACCGCGTTCCTTCACCTGGACGCGACCACGAACCTGAGCCGTCAGATTTCAGAGCTCGGCATCTACCCGGCCGTCGACCCGCTCGCGTCGACCTCGCGGATCCTCGATCCGAACGTCGTCGGCGAGGAGCACTACCGCGTCGCGCGTGACGTGCAGCGGATCCTCCAGAAATACAAGGAACTCCAGGACATCATCGCGATCCTGGGCATGGAAGAGCTCTCGGCGGAAGACAAGGTCACCGTCAACCGGGCGCGCCGCCTCCAGAAGTTCCTCTCGCAGCCGTTCTTCGTCGCCGAGAACTTCACCGGCTTCCCCGGCAAGTACGTCAAGCTCGAGGACACGATCCGTTCGTTCCGCGAGATCTGCGAGGGCAAGTACGACGACCTGCCCGAGCAGGCATTCTACATGGTCGGCTCGATCGAGGAAGCGGTCGAGAAGGCCAAGACGTTGCAGGGTTAATTCATGGGATATACCCTCGAGATCGTCACTCCGGACCGTGTGGTGTTCACCGAGACCGTCGACTTCCTGTCGGTCCGGGGCATCGAGGGGGAGCTGGGCATCACGCCCGGCCACATCCCCCTCTTCACCCGCGTCGTCCCGGATCTCGCCACGATTCATCTGGGCGATCGCCGCGAGGTGGTCGCCGTGATGGACGGCTTCCTGGACATCCAGCCGGGACGCGTCCGCATCCTGGCCGAGGCAGCCGAGCGGGCTGCCGAGATTGACGAGGTCCGTGCTCGTCAGGCCAAGGAACGGGCCGAGATCCAGCTCTCCAAGGTCAAGGCCATCGAGGCCGAGGCCGCTCTTCAGCGGGCCGTCGTCCGACTCCGGGCGATCGAGCTCATCGGCGGCCTGCGCCGCTAGGAGACGACCCACCATGACCAGGCGAAGCCTTCGCCTCGCCGTGCTCGGTGCCCTGCTGCTCACGTGGCAGGGCACCGCCCACGCCGGCCCCACCCCCGTTCCGTCCTCGCCTCGCGGGCCCGCGCCCGTGGAGCGGGATCTGCTCTTGATGGGCACGACGGACGTCCACGGTCACGTCTATCCGACGACCTATTATTCCGACCGGGAAGAAGCGCTCGGCCTCGCCAGGCTCGCGACCCTGATCGACCGTCTCCGGCGGGAGAACCCGTCGAATCTGCTGGTCGACTCGGGCGACATGCTGCAAGGCTCCCCGCTGCCCTACGTGCATGCCCGTGTGGAACGTGGGAAGGGTCCGAACCCGATGATCGCGTCGATGAACGTCATGCGCTACGACGTTTTCGGCGTGGGAAACCATGATTTCAACTTCGGACTCGACCACCTCCAGACCGCCCGCCGCGAGGCGATGTTCCCGTTCGTTTCCTGCAACATCTTCAGGGCCGGGACGGAGACCCCTCTCTTCAAGCCTTACGTCTTGCTCGACGTGAAGGGCGTGAAGGTCGGGGTGATCGGCTTCTCGCCTCCCGGTATCGTGATCTGGGACAAGAGCCACGTGGCCGGCAAGATCGAGGTGCGGGACCTGCTCTCGTGCGCGCGCCGCTACATCCCGCGGATGAAGCGCGAGGGGGCCGACATCATCCTGGCCGTGCCCCACTCGGGCCTCGGCGGGAAGTTCGGCCCGGCCTACTCGGGCTATTCCCCCTCCTCGGGCCTGCCACCCGAGAATGTCGGGATCGAGCTCGCGAAGGCCTTCCCCCAGATCGACGTCCTCTTCGCCGGTCACTCCCACCAGGAGGTCTCGGGCGAGGTCGTGAACGGCGTGGCCTGCGCGCAGGCCAAGCTATGGGGCTATCGCCTGGCGGTTGCCCGCCTCAAGCTCAGACGTGAACGGGGCCGCTGGAAGGTGGTCCGGAAATCGACCGAGACCCTCGGGACCGAAGGGCTCGAGCCCTCGAAGGCCGTCCTCCAGGCGATCGCCCCGCAGCACGAACGCACCCTCGCTTACGTACACAGCCCGATCGCCCGGACCTCGGCCCCGTGGTCCGCGACCGAGAGTCTCGTTCGTGAAACGCCTCTTGTGGGCCTCGTCCATGCCGTCCAGCTGGAGGCGACGGGAGCCCAGCTCTCGTCGGCAGCCTCGTTCAACACCGAGGTTTCCTGGAAGCCCGGACCGATCACGATCGCGGACGTCGCGGCCATGTACCCCTACGAGAACCAGCTCGTCTCCATCCAGATCACGGGAAAGATTCTCCGGAGCTACCTGGAGCACGCCGCCGAGTTCTACCAGGGCGTCGAGAACGGCCGCGTGACTTTCAATCCGGCCGTGCGACTCTACAACTACGACATGGTGGCCGGAGTCCAGTACGCGATCGACCCCACCCGCGCCGTGGGCGACCGGGTGCAGAATCTCATGTTCCAGGGGCGCCCCGTGCAGGACGCCGACACGTTCCGGATGGCCGTGAACTCCTACCGGCAGGGCGGCGGGGGCGGCTACGACATGCTCAAGGGCTGCCCGGTCGTCTATGACCGCCAGCAGAGCATCCGGGAACTGGTCATCGACTATCTCCAGCGCAAGGGGCAACTCGAACCCGAGGACGTCCTGCGCGCGGACTGGGGCCTGGCCCTGCCGCGCTGAGGCCGTCAGCGGGCTGAAGGGGTCAGCGGGCCGAGCGGATCCGGGCGCCGGCTGTGGTCCGGGCGCGCTCCTGGTCCTTCGATTCGGACCAGATCAGCCCGGCATCGCACGCCAGACCGGCCAGTGCCAGGGGCAGCACGAGCGGGGCGAGCGGTGGCGCGAACGACGCCACCGCGAGCCCCGTTCCGGCGACCGCGCTCCCCACGGCGAGCGTACGGGTCATCGTACCGGCATCCCGGTCATGGGCGATTCGCCACAGGTTGCGATAGCTCGTCAGCGTGGCCGCGATGTTCAGATAGGGCACGAGCTTGCCGAGCGCAGAGCCGATCGCGCCCACCGGGGAACGGGCGATCGCCGCTCCCAGTGACCTCAGAGGCTGCACGACGACGCCCAGTCCCTCGACCCGTGCCGCCATGCGGGAAAGCCCGCGGCTCGCCTCGACGACGACCTCACCCACCTGGATCGCGTTTCGCATCCGGTTTGCCAGGTTGATGCCCGAGTTGACCTTCTCGGTGCCACTCGCCTGTTCACTCACGAGGACGTCGACGTCCTTGCTCGCGGCCTCGAGTTCCTTGCGCGCGGCATCTTCGGAATGGCTCAGAACCAGGATATCCGCCACGGCGCGGATGGGGGCCAGTCCCGGGGTCCGCGCCGTGATCTCGCGGACGGCCTTGGAGGCCGCGAAAACATCCCGGTTGGCGACGGCCTCGATGGCATTCGCGACGGGAAGGGTGGTCACCTTGTCGGCGCGGTCTGCCAGCTGGGACAGGATGGCCCTGTCTTCGGGCTCGTCGGGAGTGGGCAACACCCCTTCCGAAAGTCCGGGTTCGGACGCGGCGGAAATCCGGGGCTGCAGATTCTCCACGCGTCGCAGCACGGGGCGGTTCGTCACCTCGGACTGGAAACGATCGACGCGCTGCACCGGAGACTCCCTTGATAACACCTTCCGAACACCCCGATGTTATCGGAATCACCGGGGCCCAGCTTGCGTGAAAAAGGGCCAACTCCCGGAGGAGATTGGCCCCGCTGAAAACATTTCGCCAGGCGGTGATCCGCCTGGCGAAGTCGCTCACTCGATGTACTCGCGCAGCTTGCGATTGCGGTTCGGGTGACGCAGCTTCCGGAGTGCCTTGGCCTCGATCTGGCGGATGCGCTCGCGGGTGACGCCGAACTGCGAACCGACCTCTTCGAGCGTCCGACTGCGACCATCGTCCAGCCCGAAGCGCAACCGCAGGACGTCACGCTCGCGGACGCTGAGGGACTTCAGCACCTCGTTGAGGTCCTCGCGCAGGAGCTCGTGGGTGACGGCGTGGACGGGCGCCTCGGTCTCGCGGTCCTCGATGAAATCGCCGAGGCGCGAGTCTTCTTCCTTGCCGATGGGCGTCTCGAGCGAGATCGGTTCCTGCGCGACCTTGAAGATCTCGCGCAGCTTCTCGACCGTCACATCCATCTCGCGGGCGATCTCCTCGTCGGCAGGCTTGCGGCCGAGGTCCTGAGCCAGCTTGCGGGAGATCTTCTTGAGCTTGTTGATGGTCTCGACCATGTGGACGGGAATCCGGATGGTCCGGGCCTGGTCGGCGATCGCCCGGGTGATGGCTTGACGGATCCACCACGTGGCGTAGGTCGAGAACTTGTAGCCCTTGTTGTGGTCGAACTTCTCGACGGCGCGGATGAGGCCCAGGTTGCCTTCCTGGATCAGATCGAGGAAGAGCATGCCGCGACCGACGTACTTCTTGGCGATCGAGACGACGAGGCGCAGATTGGCCTTCGCGAGCTTCTGCTTGGCCCGCTCGTCCCCGGCCACGATGCGCCGGGCCAGCTCGATCTCTTCCGAGGGCGTCAGCAGCTTGATGGACCCGATCTCGCGCAGGTACATCCGCACGGGATCGTCCGTCGACACGCCCTTCGGGACGGACAGATCGAGAACGGTCTCCTCTCCGGACTCTTCGAGCTCGTCGTTCGCGGCGGGCGGGGCGTCCCGGAGGTCGTCCTGCTCGTCGAGCTGCTCTTCTGGCTCCGGGAAGACCTCGAGGATGTCATCCACGCTCGCGTGCGATTTGTCCTTGAGACTTTCCATCTTGTTCGCCAACTTCATGGTCTCCCGTTCACCCTCCGGGCCTGTCCCATCCCCGGACGCCTCACCTGTCGAGGCCCCGGGTCGGTAACACGCTACCCGAGCGCGATTTTATGTCTTCTTTACAGGCCAGCGCTCGGGCAATCTGACGCATGAGTTCGTCGATTTCCTCCTGGCTGGCTCCGGCCTTCATGGCCTCGGAGAGATGCGCCTTGCAGGTCTCGTGTTCCTGGTTCCAGAAATGGATGGCCACCGTGTCGACGATCGACGCAGCTGCCGCCGGGAGGTCCGGCCACCGCTCGAGATCCGCGCGGAACGCCAGACGCGAGATGAACCTCGTTTCTTGTTCCCCGGGGAAATCCCGAAGTAACGCCTCCCATCCGGACTCGTGGTCCGGGGACCAGGCCTCGACGTGTTCCCGGATCCGCTGGCCGAGCTCATCAGCGAGCGGAATGCCGACCAGGCGCTCGCGCACCAGTTCACGCACCCGGGAGTCTTCGACCATCAGAACGACGAGATCCTCCTCGGCTTGCCGGTGACCGTCTCGCCGACCTGACGTGGGAACGACGCGGTTCTGACGACGGACCGGCGCCCCATGATGCCGGATGTCGCGATCGACTTCAAGGGTGAGCGCGTCCCGCGCGACGCCGAGGCGGCGGGCCAGATCGGCGACGAGCTCGTCGCGAAGGACGCGGCTGGAAACCCGGTGCAGGACCTTCTTGCAGGCCTGGACGGCCCGGTCCTTCGACTCGGCATCCTCGAGCGCGCCGCCCTCGGCGATCGCCTGCTCGAGCTGGTGCTGCAGCAGGGTCGTGGCATTGGCGACGAGCGCCTCGAAGGCCTCCGGCCCGCGAGACCGGATGAACTCGTCGGGGTCCTTCCCGGCGGGGACCCGGAGGATGCGGACGTCGAGTTCGCTGGTGCCCGCGACCTCGTCGAGCGTCGCGATCCCGCGCTCGGTGGCGGCCTGTCCGGCCCGATCGGAGTCATACCCCACGTAGACGCGTCGGGTGAACCGCAGGAAGCGTCTGGCCTGGGGAGGCGTGAGGGCCGTCCCCAGCACGCCCACGGTCTCGAAGAAGCCCGCCTCGTGCGCCGCGATGACGTCGAGGTAGCCCTCCATCAGGAGGATGCGGTCTCGCGTCTTGATGGCCTCCCGCCCCAGGTTCAGGCCATAGAGGTGGTGGCCCTTCTGGTAGAGCGGAGTGTCGGGCGAGTTGAGGTACTTGGGCTCGTCCCCGGCCTCGATGGCGCGGGCCCCGAAGGCCACCACGTGACCGTTCTCGGCCTGGATGGGGAAGATGAGACGGTTGCGAAAGGCGTCGTAGTGACCGTCGCCGCCCTTGCGAGGCTTGAGCAGGCCCGCTTCCTCCGCGACCTCGTTCTCGATGCGCTGCTCGCGCAGAACCTTGCGCAGGCCGTCCCAGCCCGGCGGGGCGAAGCCGAGCGAGAAGCGCTCGATCATGGCGGGCTGCACGCCCCGCTTCTCCAGATATTCACGCGCGGGACGCCCGATCTCGGGATGGCGGAGCATCTCGCGGTAATAGGCCGTCGCGATCTCGTTGGCTTTCCGGATGCGCGATCGCAGATCGACGATGGCGTCTTCCCCGGGGGAAGGCTCCACCGGGATGCCGTAGCGTTCGCCGAGCGAAACCAGCGCCTCCCGGAACCCGATGCCGCGCTGCTTCATGACGAAGCTGAAGACGTCGCCGCCCTCCCCGCAGCCGAAGCAGCGGAAGATACGCTTCTCGGGATTCACGTTGAACGAGGGGGTCTTCTCGCCATGAAAGGGGCACAGCCCCTGGTAATTGCGCCCCGCTCGGCGGAGCACCACGGTCTCGCCGATGACCTCGACGAGATCGGCCCGCTCGCGGATGAGCTCGACGGGGTCGAGCCCGCCCCTACTCGTCATGCGCGGCGGCCGACGGCGTCGCCGTCTTGCCGAAGATGGTCCATGGCCGGGGCACGAAGATCTCCTCGAAGACCTTGATGGCGTAGCGATCGGTCATGCCGGCCACGTAATCGACCACGTGCTGGGTATGGTTGGCCTCGTCGTACCGCTCGCCCCAGATCTCGCGCATCTTCGCGGGCTGATCCATGAAATGGTGAAACAGGTCGGCCACGAGCCGCCGCGCCTTGTGCTCCTCGGACTTGGCCTCGGACCCCAGATACACGCGCTGGAACATGAAGATGCGCAACTCGGTCTGGATGTCCCACATCTCGGGCGACATCTTGATCTTGTCCTGGTCGCGCGAGTACAGGATGAGGTCCTTGATCATGGCGCCGATCCGCTGCGAGTGGTTGTCACCGAGCTTGCGATAGCGCTCGGGCAACTCGCCGAATGTCAGGATACCTGCCCGCAGGGCATCGTCGACGTCGTGATTGAGGTAGGCAACCCGGTCGGCGATCTTGACGATCTGCCCTTCCAGGGTGAAAGGATCCTGGACGCCCGTATGCCAGCGGATGCCGTCCCGCACCTCGGCCGTCAGGTTGAGATCCATGAGCACGTCGACCACCCGGAGGCTCTGAGCGTTGTGCTGGAACCCGCCCGGCACGACCCGCGCGAGTGCGTGCTCTCCCGTGTGACCGAAGGCCGGATGGCCCAGATCGTGGCCCATGCAGATGGCCTCGATGAGGTCCTCGTTGAGACGCAGGGCCCGCCCGATGGACCGGGACACCTGCGCGACCTCGAGCGTATGCGTGAGGCGGGTCCGGTAATGGTCGCCATCGGGCGAGATGAAGACCTGGGTCTTGTGCTTCAGGCGCCGGAAGGCCTTGCAGTGAATGATCCGGTCGCGATCGCGCTGGAACTCCGTGCGCCACTCGCAGGGTGCCTCGGGGCGCAGCCGCCCCCGGCTGGTCGCGGCCCGGGCGGCGCGCGGAGAGAGGTGCTCCTGTTCGAACGCGATCTGGTGCTCGCGCATGTAGAGCGGGTGCGAGGACGGCGTATTCGACGACATGGCGGGAATCTCCTGTCCGGCGAGCCACGGATCCGTTATGTCATGCATGTTCCCACGGGTCCACCCTGCGAATCAAGGCACGACGCGGCTCACCGGGCAGTCAGGCCAGCGGGCCAGTCCCCTGGAGCGTCCCGGTCCCGCGCGGCAGAGGGCCCACGAGCACGCTCGAGGCGAGCCGATCGTCGAAGCCGCCGTCGAGGCGGCTGATCACGCAGGTGGCCAGGCTGTTACCGATGACGTTCACCACCGTTCGCCCCATGTCCATGAACCGGTCCACCCCCGCGATGAGGGCGAGTCCCTCGACGGGCAGGCCCGTCGAGGCGAGCGTGGTCGAGAGCACCACGAACGAGGCACCGGGTACGGCCGCGATGCCCTTCGACGTGAGCATCAGGACCAGCATGATGCTGACGAGCTGGCCCATCGAGAGGGGGATGTCGTACATCTGCGCGATGAAGACGACGGCCAGGCCCTGGTACAGGCTGGAACCATCGAGATTGAAGGTGTAGCCGGTGGGAATGACAAACGAGACGACGCTGCGCGGACAGCCGAAGCGCTCGAGCTTCTCCATGACCCGGGGCAGGACGGCCTCGCTGGAGGCCGTCGAGAAGGCCAGAAGCAACTCCGAGGTGAGCATCCGGACCATCTTCACGAACGGGATGCGGAACACGAGGGCGATCACGGCGAGGACGCCCACCACGAAGATGGCCATCGTGCCGTAGAGCGTGCCGACGAGCTTGCCGAGCGGCACGAGGACACCCAGGCCGTGCTTCCCGACGGTGGCCGAGACGAGCCCAAGCACGCCGAACGGCGCAAGGCGCATGATCATCGAGGTCAGGCGGAACATGGTGTCTGCGACGGCATGAAGGACGTCCAGCAGCGGCTTTCCGGACGGGCCGGTCCCCGCGAGGGCGACGCCGAAGAGCACCGAGAAACACAGGATCGGGAGCAACTCCCCCTGCGCGAGGCTCTCGAAGATGTTGGTCGGGATGATGTGCAGGAGCATCTGGACCGAATCGTGAGGCGCCGCAGCGGCCTGCTGGGCCGCCTGGGCCACCGCGCCGTCCGCGCCCCCGTGCGCGACGCCGGCACCGGGCTTCAGCAGGATCGCACTACCCAGTCCGAGGGCGATCGCCACCGTCGTGACGAGCTCGAAGTACAGGATCGAAAGCCCACCGAGTTTACCCACGCGCTTGAGGTCACCCACCCCCGCCACCCCGAGGATGACGGTCGAGAGCACCAGCGGGACCACGATCAGCTTGATGAGGCGGATGAAGGCCTCCCCGAGCGGCTTGAGGGCGACGGCCCGCTCGGGAGCGAGGGCGCCGAGCAGCACCCCGGCCGCCAGGGCGACGAGGATCTGCACGGCCAGTCCCGGCATCTTGAACTTCATGGTGGGGTCGCCCTCTCTCGAGCTCTCTCGCGTCCTCAGGTTGGCAGGGTATACCCGTTCGTCCGGCTGCCCTCACCCCGGATGGCCGGACCGGGCGTGTCGAGGTACGATCGGTACCCATGAACACCGCCTCGTCGCCCGCCCTGCCGGGTCAATCCACCGATCTGCCCTGCCCGGTCTGCACGTTGCCCCTCCAGGCCTGCCGGACTGCTGCACGTCGTTCCTTCCCGTGGTGTCCCGACTGCGGCTGGAACCTCCGGGGCGCTTCCCGGGCGCTCCGGGCCGCCAACCTCGACCACTTCGTGGGGACGCTGCCGTGGTTGCTCGTCTTGCTCCCGGTGGCGCAGACGACCCGCTCTCTGGGGCCCTTGCTGGCCTATCTGGCGGATGCCGCCGTGCTGGTGGGACTCTTCGTGCCGGCGCTGATGCGCAGCCAGGCGCACCTGGACCTGGCCCGGCGCCTCGACCGCCTGGCTCCGCGCAAGGCGCACGTGACCCCGCCCGCCACGCCGACGACGGAAGCGTCCGCTCCTCCGCGGGCCCCCGTGCTGGCCGGAACGC
The DNA here is from genome assembly GCA_044235265.1 of Candidatus Sericytochromatia bacterium. Taxonomy (GTDB): domain Bacteria; phylum Cyanobacteriota; class Sericytochromatia; order S15B-MN24; family UBA4093; genus JAYKJE01. Next base: position 1,528 of record JBIIHZ010000016.1, on the reverse strand, counting down.
TCGAACCGGTCCGATGGCCCATCCGGCTCCTGCGGATGCTCGGGGGAACCCTGTTCGCGACGGGGCTCATCGTGTTCACCCCGCTCTCGAGCTGGCTCAACCCGCAGCTGCGCGGAGGGGCGTTGCTCGTCATGCTCGGGACCATGTGGCCCTTTCTCGGGTGCCTGGCAGCCTTCCTGATGGCGATCGTCCGGCATCATCACCTGGCCCGGACGGGGGTGGCCCGGATCGGTGAGGTCACCTCGCACACGAGCTTGCTCCGGCGAGAAGGACCCGAGACCTGGACCCTCGTGTCGAGCTACCGGTACCGGTTCACGGGCCCGGACGATCGGATCCTCGAAGGCAGCGCCCGCACGGAGGGCGTGGCCCACTGGACGGGCGCCCGGATCGTCGTCTGGCACGATCTGGCCCGGCCCACCGACCACCTGCCGGCGAACGCCTGCCTGTATCGCCCGGGTGATGAAGCGCACAACTCCGGGTAAAGAACAGGCAACCAGGGAATCGTCGCCGACCGGCTCTCGGTCGGATGGTACAATGGTTGGCTGAACCGGAGGTGTCATGCGTTCACTGGGTTGGCTTCCCGTCTTGATCGTGAGTCTGATGACCCTGGGTGCGCCCGCCGTCGAGGCGTCCACCGATCCCGTCCGGAGCTACATCACCGGGCGTCACGGGGCAGCCGCGGCCGCGCGCTTCACCCCGCTCATCCACGAGGCAGCCGGCCGGTACCGGCTCGATCCGCTCCTGGTGGCCCGCCTCATCCAGCTCGAGAGCGATTTCAACCCTCGCGAGCGCAGCGGCAAGGACGCCCTCGGCCTGATGCAGGTGCGCCGCGGACACGCCCGGCACGGTGAAGACCTCTTCGATCCGCGTACCAACCTCGATTTCGGGTGTCGGATCCTGCGCGAGTACACCGACCAGTTCGGCGGCGATCTCCAGAAAGGCCTCTCGGCTTACCTTCACGGCCCCATTTACGTGGCCAGCCGCGGCGTCCGGAGCACCCGGTACAGCCGCCGCCTCCTCGGACGCTGAAACTTCCCGGATCGAGCGATCTTTTTTCGCAAGTTCCTCCCCGGCATTGTCTAAAATCAGATTAAGCAACGATTAATCCTGGCAATATCCTGGAGGAACGATGATCCGCATGCTCTTTCCGATGGCCCTCTCCCTGAGCCTCGTCATGCTCCTGGGCGGCTGCGGCCAGCCTGCTTCCACCCCCGTGGCCCCCGTCGTGTCGGCCAGCGAGTTGCTCGAGGCCGAGGCCTCTTCGGGCATCCTCGCCCTGGAGGGCGTGGGCCCCTCCTATGCCTCGAAGCTCAAGGAAGCCGGCCTCGCCACCGTCCGCAAGTTCTACGATGCCACCCGGACCCAGAGCGGCCGTGAATCCGTCGTCCGCCGCACGGGTATGCCTCACGCGACCGTCGTGCGCCTGGCCCAGGCTGCCGACCTGATGCGCGTCCCCGGCGTGGGAGCCCAGCAGGCCGAACTGCTCGAGGCCGTCGGAGTCGACTCGATGCGCGACCTGGCCCGCCGA
>JBIIHZ010000261.1:0-3961 GCA_044235265.1 Candidatus Sericytochromatia bacterium | reverse complement strand
AACTACGGACCGCTCTTCATCCGTCTGGCCTGGCACAGCGCGGGAACCTACCGCATCGGGGACGGTCGCGGAGGCGCCGGTGGCGGCCAGATGCGCTTCGCACCGCTCGACAGCTGGCCCGACAATGCAAACCTCGACAAGGCGCGCCGGCTGCTCTGGCCGGTCAAGCAGAAATACGGCCAGAAAATCTCCTGGGCGGATCTGCTGATCCTGGCCGGAAACGTCTCGCTCGAGTCCATGGGCTTCCGCACCCTCGGGTTTGCGGGAGGTCGCGCCGACGACTGGGAACCCGACGGCACCGACTGGGGCCCCGAGTCGCGGTTCCTGGCCGACGAGCGTCACGGTCCCGGCGGGCATCTCGCCCGCCCCCTGGGAGCCTCCCAGATGGGGCTCATCTACGTCAATCCGGAAGGTCCCGGTGGCAAGCCCGATCCGCTCGCTGCCGCGCAGGCGATCCGGGAGACCTTCGCTCGGATGGCCATGAACGACGAGGAGACGGTCGCGCTCGTCGCGGGGGGGCACACCTTCGGCAAGACGCACGGCGCCCATCCCCCCGCGGGGGTCGTGGGACCCGAACCGGCGATCGCCCCCCTCGAGCAGCAGGGTCTGGGCTGGAAGAGCTCCGCCGGTACCGGCAAGGGCTCCGATGCGATCACGAGCGGACTCGAGGGCGCCTGGACCGTGAACCCCGTCGCATGGACCCGGAACTACCTCGAGAACCTGTTCCGGTTCGACTGGGTGCAGACTCGCAGCCCGGCCGGTGCCATCCAGTGGATCCCGGCTCGCGGCCAGGGGAGCAACCTCGTGCCCGATGCGCATGACCCGTCGAAGCGTCATGCTCCCGTCATGCTGACGACGGACCTGGCCCTCAAGCTGGATCCGGCGTACCGCGTGATCGCGCTGCGATTCCTGAAGCATCCCGAAGACTTTCGTCTGGCCTTCGCGCGTGCCTGGTTCAAGCTGACCCACCGCGACATGGGTCCGCGGGCCCGGTACCTCGGGGCCGAGGTACCCGCCGAGGTGTTCACGTGGCAGGATCCCGTTCCGCCCGTCGAGCACACCCTTCTGGACGCGAAGCAGCAGGCGGATTTCAAGGCTCGCCTGCTCGCCTCGGGGCTCACCGTTCCCGAACTCGTGCGCACCGCCTGGTCGGCCGCGTCGTCCTTCCGCGGAACCGACATGCGCGGTGGGGCCAACGGGGGACGCATCCGCCTCTTGCCGCAGCGGGAATGGGCGGCTCACGACCCGGCCGAACTCGCCCGCGTCTTGCCCCGCCTCGAACGTCTCCGGCAGGATTTCAATGCCACCTTGCCGCGCGGCACGCGGGTATCCTTCGCGGATACCGTGGTCCTGGGTGGTCATGCGGCCATCGAGGAAGCGGCCAGGCGCGCGGGGCACCCCGTCGAGGTGCCCTTTCGACCCGGTCGGTCCGATGCGAGCCAGGCGCAGACCGACGTCCGGTCGTTCGCGGTCCTCGAACCCGGAATCGACGGCTTCCGGAACTTCCGGACCACGGCCAGTCCCTCGGTCGTCACGCGTGCACTCGTCGAGAAGGCCAGCCTGCTGACGCTCACGGTTCCGGAGCTGACGGTGCTCGTGGGGGGACTCCGGGCGCTCGATGCCAACACCGGTGGCTCGCGAGTCGGCGTCCTGACGGATCGGCCGGGCGTGCTCGGGAACGACTTTTTCCTGAACCTGCTCGACATGGGCATGGAGTGGGCTCCGACCGCCACGGAGGGCCTTTACGAGGGGCGCGATCGCAAGTCTGGCCAGCTGCGCTGGTCGGCGTCCCCGGCCGATCTCGTCTTCGGGGCCCATGACGAGCTGAGGGCCGTCGCCGAGGTCTACGCGCAAGCGGACGGGGCCGATCGGTTCGTCCGGGACTTCGTGCGGGCCTGGTGCAAGGTGATGGAGCTCGACCGGTTCGAACGGTGATATTTCGGTCCATCGGGGCCATCAAACGGATCCGCTACCGTGAGGGCGGGGAACTTCCGGGTACTCCAGTGTGAGGGGGGCGATCGCCGACGTGATCGCCCGCCGGTAACCGTCCACCTGGCAGGACCCCGCGTGAACTCGACTTCCGATACCGCAACTTCCCGTCTCGACCGGGTGTCGTCGTTCAAGACGGCGCTGGCTCCCTTCCTGGTGTCTCGCCTGTTGCTCGCCCTCGCGTCGTGGTGGGCTCTTCGGCAGGGTGTCCCCGACCTTTCCGCCGCGCTGGCTCCCTGGGATGGTGGCTGGTACCGGGCGATCGCCACGACGGGATACGAGTTCGCACCTGACGGCAACTCGCATAACGTGGCCTTCTTCCCGCTCTTTCCCCTGATGGCCGGAACCCTTGCTCGCCTCGCGGGCGTCCCCTTCGCGCTGGCAGGCAGTCTGCTGAACCAGGTGGCCTTTCTCGGCGCCCTCCTGGTGCTGCATGGCTGGGTGCGCGATCGCCACGGTTCGAGCGTGGCGATCGCAAGCGTCTGGGCCCTGGCCCTGGCTCCCTGCGCGGGGTTCACCGCCGTGGCCTACACCGAGGGCCTGTACCTGCTGTTCACGACGGCCTGCCTCGCAGCCTGCGATCGCGATCGCCCCTGGATGGCTGCCCTGTTCGGGGCCCTGGCCTCGGCCACGCGGGTGACGGGGTGCTTGCTGGCCCCGGCGATCGCCCTGGCGGCCCTCGGCAAGCCGGACCGGGGACGCTGGTTGGCCGCTTCCCTGCTCGCCCCGGCGGGCCTCGTCGCCTACATGACTTACCAGTGCTCGGCGTTCGGCGACCCGCTCGCGTTCGTGCACGCGCAGCACGGCTGGCGAAGCACCCTGGGGTTCGATGCATCGGGCTGGCTCGGAGCCCTGACGCTGGGGCTCGCGGCGCCCGTGCCGTTCAACGGGGTCGGGATCGCCGGGAGCCTCATCCTCGCGATCGGCATGCTCGTTCGCTACCGTGACCGGGTGGGACTCGTGGCGACGACCTATGCGCTTCTGGTCCTGCTCTTGCTGCTGTCTTCGGGTAGCTTGAACTCCTTCGATCGCTACCTGTTCGGGCTCGTGCCCGTGACGCTGGGCATCGGGTTCTGGCTGGCTGAACATCCCCGGCTGGCGCGCCTGTACCTGGTGGTCAGCGCGATCTTGATGGTCTCGGCGATGGTTCGCCTCCTCTCCGGACAGTGGGTGGCCTGAACCACCCCGAGACTCCCGCCATGAGGTTCGTTAGTCGTTCGTTAGCGCGTTCCGTCACAACCATCCTGTGAGGTCCAGGGCATCGCATGCTGCCCCTCGACGACCATTCGACCGACAGGCCGCCCGCCGTCGTCAGCCCGATAGTCAGACTGCCCGTCGAGCCGCAGCCCGACGTTCCGCACACCGTTCAAGAGCTGATCCAGGACTTCGATGCGGCCGACGGCGAGGACCTGGCACGCTGGGAGGGTCTGAAGGCGCTCCTTCATCACCGGGAGCCGGGACTCGGCGGCGGGGGCGCTCTCGAAGCAGCCCTCTACCCGGGAGCCTCGATCGGGGTTCTCGAGTTGCGCGAGACGCTGCCAGCGTCGAAGCAAGACACCCGGACTCTTCACTACAGCATGCTCGCCCGCCAGGATGGCGACCCAGCGCCCGTTCTCGAGGCCCAGTTCAGCGAGGACGGCGGTGAAACCTGGACGACCGCGGGGCACCTCACCGAGGATGTTCCCGTGAAGGCGTTTGCCGTGAGGTCAGGCCCTTTGTCGCTTCGTTGATGCAATATTGTTGCAATAAGGTCGCTTCTGCTGTATATCTTTCGCCATGCTTGTCTCGTGCCAGCCGCAATCGATGTTGCCGAACCGAAGCTCACGCTTCTCCTTGAGCGTCTGCCCGGTATACGAGCGCGAAGGTGTGCGCGTCGTGCGTGACGACGATCCGTTCCCTCGGTGGCTACCGGCTGATACGTGGCTCTCCGCCTCCCGGGGGTGCGCATGATGAACGCGCACTCTCGTGGCAT
>JBIIHZ010000260.1:0-3967 GCA_044235265.1 Candidatus Sericytochromatia bacterium | reverse complement strand
TTCCCGGGCATCCAGGTTGCTCTGGAAGCGCTGCGCATCGAGCAGGAGGGTCACGTCCATCCGTGCGTCCGCCGACATCGAGCGAAGGTCTTCGTGGAGGGCGTCCCGTTCACCGGCCATCGCGGCCAGGCGGGCCTCCTCTTTCGCCAGGACGTCCTCGGCGAAGCCCAGCAGGCGGGAATGCTCGTCCTGACGGCGCTTTTCGAGGTCGAGCACCACCTGGAGGCGAAAGCGAAAGCGGCCGGCCATCCGGGTCCATCCGTTCCGGCGTTCAGCCGTCGAAGAGTTGCGTCAGCCGGTGGGTCGTCGACTCGAGGTCCGTGGGTTCCATGACCCCCTGCCGCAGGAAGCCGTTGACGCTCTCGATCCGGGCGATCGCCGCGTCGATGGCAGGGTTCGAACCTCGCGCGTAGGCCCCGATGTTGATGAGGTCCCGGGCCTCCCGGTAGGTCGCGAGGGTCTCGCGGAGGGTCCCCGCGGCACGCAGGTGATCGGGCCCCACGATCTCGGTCATGACACGCGATACGCTCGAGAGCACGTCGATGGCGGGATAGTGGTTCTGGGCGGCGAGGTCGCGCGACAGGACCACGTGACCGTCGAGGATGCCTCGCACGGTGTCGGCGATCGGCTCGTTGGTGTCGTCCCCTTCGACGAGGACCGTGTAGAGGGCCGTGATGGCTCCCCGGTCGCTGGTGCCACTCCGCTCGAGCAACTTGGGCAGGAGGGCGAACACCGAGGGGGTGTAGCCCTTGGTGGCCGGGGGTTCGCCGATGGCCAGCCCCACCTCGCGCTGGGCCATCGCGAAGCGCGTGACCGAGTCCATCATCATGATGACGTTCTTGCCCTGGTCGCGGAACCACTCGGCGATCGCCGTGGCGACGTAGGCGCCCTTCAGGCGCTGCAGGGCGGGCTGGTCCGACGTGGCCACCACCACCACGGACCGGGCCAGGCCCTCGGGACCGAGGTCCCGCTCCAGGAATTCCCGGACTTCTCGTCCTCGCTCGCCGATGAGGGCGATCACGTTGAGGTCGGCCTTCGCCTGACGGGCGATCATGCCGAGCAAGGTCGACTTGCCGACGCCCGAGCCGGCGAAGATCCCCAGTCGCTGTCCCTGTCCACACGTCAGGATCCCGTCCATCGCGCGGACGCCCAGCGAGAGGGGGCGATGGATCCGCATGCGCGTGAGGGGATTCGGGGGAGGGGCTTCCAGGGGGGCCCTGCCCCCGCCCGAGATGGGGCCCTTGCCGTCCATGGGGTTCCCCAGGCCGTCGATGACGCGTCCGAGGAGGTTCGGGCCGACTCGCACATTGAGGGTTTCCCCCATGGCGATCACGGGGCTGCCGGGTTTGATCCCCTCCAGCTGGCCGAGCGGCATGAGGAGGGTCCGCTCCTCGCGGAAACCCACCACCTCGGCGGGCATGGCCTGCTTCGGGCTCACCTGGATGCGACAGAGTTCCCCGAGGCTCGCGGCAGGTCCGTGGCTTTCCACCACCAGGCCCACCACCTGGGCTACCCGGCCCTCGTGACGGACGAGGTCCAGGTCCTCGATCCGGTCGAGGTAGGAGTGAAAGGGTCCGATGATCACGGCTCTTCCTCGGCGAGCTGGGCAGCGTCCTGGGCAGACAGAGCCTCCGGGTCATCGTCATCGCTCGCCAGATCGAACCCGTCGGCCGTCACGTCGTCGATGCTGGTGGGCATCCAGCGGGGCGCAAAGGTTTCCGGAGCCGGTGCCGGTGCAGGGGGAGGGACGGCCGGTTTCGCGGCCGGCGCGGCGGGGGGAACGATCCGCGCGGCAGCCTGACCGCGTGCCGACTGTCGGGCCGCCTCGTGCGACTCCGTGATGACACGGGCGGCTTCCCGGGTGACCGGATGGGCGTCGAGGCCCTCCCCCGTCAGCGCGCGCGCGGCACTGTCGAGCTGGGTGAGCCACGTGGCATCGATACGCCCGACCTTGAGATCGACCTTCACTTCTCCCGGGGCGAGGCTCGGATTGCCCACCGTCTCGACCATCATGGCCTCGGGTTCCCGGAAGGCCAGCAGATCCTCGGGATTCAGCTCGATCCGCAGGCCCAGTTCACCGGCCAGTCGCCGGATGATCGCGTCCACCTGCCCGGCCACCAGGTGCGCATCCCGGGGCTCGCGGCCGAGGATCTTGGCCGCGATCAGGATGCTCAGGCGCACGAGGTCGGGCTCGATCCGGGTCAGCTGGAGCGCCAGGTCGTACCGGGCGGTATCCACGGCCTGCTGGAGCGGGAAAATGCGCTTCTCCCATTCCTGGACGCCCTCGTGAAACGCGTCCTCGCGACCCTGCTTGAGGCCATCGGCGTAGCCGGCCTCGGAAACCTGGACGAGTAGTTCCTGGGCCCGGGCCTGGGCCTCGTCGAGCAGGGCCTGCGCCTGGAGCTGGGCATCCTCGAGGATCCGGGCGGCCTCGGCCTCGGCCTCGGCGCGGATCTCCTCGGGGGTGGGGCCCGCCGGGATCTCGGGCTGTTCATCGGGATCGGGAACGGATGGGCCGATCACCCGTGGCTCCATGGGGGGAGCGGGCGGGGGCGGGTCGATGACCCATTGCCCATCGACGAAGCGGGACTGCGAGGCCTTGATGATCCGCGAGATCATGCCGCGACCTCGCCTAGCCCATCAACTCGTCGCCACCGCCACGTGCCACGATGATCTCGCCGCGTTCCTCGAGTGCGCGGATGATCGACACGATCTTCTGCTGGATCTCTTCCACGTCGCGCACGCGCACGGGGCCCATGAAGTCCAGTTCGTCCTTCACGATCTTGCCCATGCGTTCGGACATGTTCTTGAAGACCTTGGTTTTCACTTCTTCGTTGGACCCCTTGAGGGCCAGGGCCAGTTCCTTGGTGTCGACCTCCCGCAGCACGCGCTGGATCGAGCGATCGTCGAGGAGCACGATGTCCTCGAAGACGAACATGAGCTTCTTGATCTCCTCGGCGAGATCGGGGTTCTGCTCCTCGAGCGACTCCAGGATGGTCTTCTCCGTGCTGCGGTCGACCGAGTTGAGCATCGCGACCAGGGCCTTGGTGCCGCCCGCGTTGGTGAAGTCCTGGCTCATGACGGCCGAGAACTTGCGCTCCAGGACCTTCTCGACTTCCCGCAGGACGGCCGGGGTCGTGCGGTCCATCTGGGCGATACGCGTGGCCACCTCGGTCTGGAGCTCGCTCGGCAAGCCCGAGATGACCATGGCAGCCTGCTCGGGCTTGATGTAGCTCAGGATGAGCGCGATCGTCTGAGGGTGCTCGTTCTGGATGAAGTTGAGCACCTGGGTGGGGTCGGCCTGACGGATGAACTCGAACGGGAGGGCCGTGAGGCTCTCGGACAGCTTGTTGAGGATCTCGCTCGCCCGCTCGGCCCCCAGGGCCTTGGTCAGCAGTTCTCGTGCGTAAGCGACGCCGCCCGTGTTGATGTAGCTGTTGGCCTGGATGAGGTGATAGAACTCGTCCAGGATCTGCTCCGTCGTTTCGGGGGCCATCTTGCCGAGGTTCGCGACCTCGAGCGTCAGGGCCTCGATGTCCTCGGGATTCCCGAGCGACTTGAGGATGGTCGAGGCCGTGTCGGGGCCGAGCGCCACCAGCAGGGCCGCGGCCTTCTGTCGGCCGGTGAGCTGTCGTTTGTCGCGATCGCGGAACATGGGTCAATCGTCCTCGTTCAACCTTCGGGATACGGCGATCATTCGTCCTCGAGCATCCAGGACCGCACGAGCTTGGCGATCTCGGTCGGCTGGGCCTTGATGACCTTGGAGATCTCGCGGGCCAGCGTGGACTTGCGATCGTCCTCGCCGACGGCACCGAGAGATAGGGTGGGAGCCACGGGATCTCGCACGGTCTCGACCACCTCCTCGGTGAGCGACAGGGGGCCGATCTCCTCGGCGATGGGCTCCTGCGTGCTGCTGAAACCGCGGCGCAGGAGGAACAGCGCGAGCACGCCGACCATGATGGCTCCG
>JBIIHZ010000259.1:0-3976 GCA_044235265.1 Candidatus Sericytochromatia bacterium | reverse complement strand
CGAGCCCAGACCGGCCAGCAGGGACTGGACCATCGCCTCGTAGTCGGTGTCCGAGTACAGCCAGCCGCGGAGGCAGGGCTTCTCGGAAATCGGGCTGGTGGTCGAGATGGGCAGGACGCCGATCGATTTTTTGCCTTTCACGATGCCGTCGCCGAGCCAGAGCACCGAGGCGCCGCTCAGGATGGACACCGAGCATGCCTCGATGTCGAGTCGTAGCTTGCGGGGCTTCGCGAAGCGCATGTGGACCTTCGCGAAGTAGCTTTCGTTGCCTCTGGACTGGCGGTTGTCGTAGTCGGCCGTGAGGCTGCCGAGGCGCTGGTAACTCGTGGCGACCTCTTGCCGCAGGCTCTCGAGTTGCCGGGCCGTGGCCGGGTCGGTCTTCCCCCCGGGCGGGGTCGCGGGTTGCGAGGAGGGGCGCCACACGGGCTCGGGGTTGCTGCCGCCGGAAGGGGTGTTGCCGCAGGCGGGGAGGAGGGCCAGGGAGGCGGCGATCGCCAGGGGCAGCCACCTGAGTGCGGTCATCATGGGATGAAAATCCTCCTCTTCATGACCTTGTCGTGAAGAGGAGGTGAAGACTTGCTCAAGAAACGATGAACGGTGAATCAGGTGGTCGCAAGGAGCGCGGTGCGGATGAACTCCGGGATGACGGTCGTGTAGGTCACGCCGAGCGAGGCGGGGTCGAGGATGCGGAACTGGATCTCGTCGAACTTGGCCTGGCCATGCTTCTCGATGATGCCGGCCTTGCGCTTCGGCTCGTTGAAGTGGACGTTCATCCCGGCCGGGTCGGCCTCGGGATGGAACTGGACTCCCACGATCTCGGGCGAGATCCGCATGGCCATCACGGCGCGCTCGAGGGGGACGTGCGGGCGGTCCTTCTCGATGGCGAGCAAGGTCGCCCCGATCTCGGCGATGCGGTCGTGACGCGGCTGCAGGATCTGCCACTCGCGGAAGTCACCGCCGTAGAACGGATCGGGCAGCAGGCCGAAGAGGGGGTCCTTCAGCCCGGCCTCGGTGTGGTGAACGGGCATCACGCCGAAGGAGCCGGACTTGCGGAGCTTGACCTCGGCCAGGCCCAGGTGGATGCACAGGAGCTGGAACGAGTGGCAGATGGCCAGCAGGTACTTCCGCGGACCCGTCCCGCGGTTGTGGGCCATGAGGTCGTCCAGGAAGGAGAAATACCGGGCCTCCCAGGGCTGGTCGGCTCCGTCGAAGGGGCTACCCGGGCCGCCCGAGCTGATGTACAGGTCGAATGACAGGTCGGGCACCTGGTGGGCAGCACGGACGTCGAATTCCTCGAGCTCGAACCGGACCTCGGGGTGGCGATCGCCGGCCTCGGCCAGCAACTGGCGCAGGCAGCGCATCCCCTGGTTGGCATCGCCCTTGTACATGTCGAGGATGGCCACCCGGACCGTGCGGCGAGCCGGGTCGGGATCGGCGGAATCCTTGCCAGAGCCTGCATCCAGGGTCGATTGAACCGTCACGTCACACCTCGCTCGCACCGGACGGGGAACCGATGAGCCCGACCTCCGCCCGCCTACCAGTTAACCATATCTTGACAATACCGAAATGGACGCCTTTCCTAACCTCCCACCGGGCCTGTTCCTTCCGTCGAGAGGGAGCGAGCATCCGTCATGGGGGAGGAGTCACCGGGGTTTTCAACCGCGGCCGGACGGTCCACCATGGGGGCCGGATGCACGCCTCGCGGGCACCGTCGTGACCGACGATCACGAGGGTGCCTGCGCCCTCGACGGAGCCTGCCATGCCTCCCGACGCACACGCTGACGCCCCGTCCGACGCTCCCACCGTCGCCTCGACGCTGGATCCGCGCCTGGATCCGAGCTGGAAGGCCGTGCTGCTGCCCGAGTTCCAGCAGCCCTACATGCGTGATCTCAAGGCATTCCTGGTGGCCGAGCGGCAGTCGGGCCACCCGTTTTATCCGCCGGGCCCCCTGATCTTTCATGCGCTCGACTGCACCCCGTTCGACCGGGTGCGGGTCGTGATCATCGGCCAGGACCCGTATCACGGGCCCGGGCAGGCCCACGGCCTCAGCTTCTCGGTCCCTCGCGGCGTGCCCGCCCCGCCGTCGCTCGTGAACATCTTCAAGGAGTTGCATGACGACCTGGGCGTACCCGTGCCAGGGCACGGCAACCTCGAGAAATGGGCCTCTCAGGGCGTGCTGTTGCTGAACGCGACGCTCACGGTGCGCGCGGGACAGGCCACCTCCCACCATGGCCGGGGCTGGGAGCGGTTCACGGATGCGATCATCCGGGAGCTGAACGCGCGCAGCGAGGGGCTGGTGTTCGTGCTGTGGGGGCGTCACGCGCGCGAGAAGGGGGCGATCGTGGACCGGAACCGCCACCTTGTGCTGACCTCGGCGCACCCGTCGCCGCTGTCCGCGCGCAACGGGTTCTTCGGGAGTCGCCCGTTCTCGGCCATCAACCGGTGGCTCGTGGGGCGTGGCGAGGAGCCCATCGACTGGGCGCTGGACTGAGGGGGACGGTCGGGGCGGGGAGTCCCTGACGGATGGATGGCCTGGTCGACCGCGAGAGGTGCGGTCCGTTGCGGTGCATGCGGTGAATGAGGTGGCTATTCTCCGCGGATTTTGCGGAGATTGGCTTGCCCACGCGAACGCGATCGTCTACGGTCGATACATGATGACCGCCCTGGAATGGTACATCTGGCAACGGTCCGACTGGCCTGCATGGCGGTTCGATCACGCGGCCCTGATGACCCCGATCGCCGAGGCCACGCAGGTCCAGGGCATCTTGCTCGGAAGGATGGTCGACATCGGGCTTGCCGAGCGAGACCAGGCGAACTGGCTGGCCCTCACGGACGACGTGCTCGGTACGAGCGAGATCGAGGGCGATCGCCTCGATGGGGCCGTCGTGCGCTCCTCGATCGCGCGCCGGCTGGGGATCGATCACGGGGCGATCGCGCCCGTGGATCGGCATGTCGAAGGTGTGGTCGAGCTGGTGCTCGACGCCACGGGGAATCCGATGGCCCCGCTCACCCGGGAGCGCCTCTTCGGCTGGCATGCGGCGCTCTTTCCGACCGGATACAGCGGGCTCACCCGGATCCGGGCAGGGAGCTTCCGTGAGGACCACGAGGGTCCGATGCAGGTCGTATCGGGGCCGATCGGCCGTCAGCGTGTCCATTTCGAGGCTCCGCCGGCCGATCGGCTCGAGGCCGAGATCGAGCGTTTCCTGGACTGGTTCGAGGCCCGTGATGCCCTTCAGCCCGTGCTCCGTGCCGGGCTCGCCCACCTCTGGTTCGTCACGTTGCACCCTTTCGACGACGGCAACGGACGCATCGCGCGGGCGCTCGGCGATCTGGTCCTCGCGCGTGCCGATGGGCTCGGTCGCCGGTTCTACAGCCTTTCGGCGCAGATCCAGCGCGAGCGCCGGGTGTACTACGAGATGCTCGAGCGCACGCAGAAGGGCGGGATGGACGTGACGCCCTGGCTCCTGTGGTTCGTGGCGACGTGGCGTGCGTCCCTGGAGCAGGCGAACCAGGTTCTCGATGGGGTGCTGGTCAGGAACCGGTTCTGGAATCGCTGGTCAGGGACCGATCTGAACGCACGTCAGATCAAGGTCCTGAGCCGTCTTCTGGAGGGCTTCGAGGGCAAGCTCACGAGTCGCAAGTGGGCGGCGATCGCCCGGTGCTCGCCCGATACGGCCCTCCGCGACATCCAGGATCTTATCGGACGGGGGATCCTGCGACGGGGCGAGGGCGGGGGGCGCAGCGCGGCCTACGAACTGGTCAGGTGATGGCCGTGGCGACCCGAGCGCCCCTGGTCCGGGATTCAGCCCTGCGCGTCGAGCCAGGCCTCGAGTTCGGCCACCGAGGCGAGGTCGAACATGGCCTCACCCAGGGCCTCGAGTTGCTCGACGTTCAGGTGTTCGAGCCGCTGGCTCAGGGCCGGGTCGGGCAGGCCGAACTTGCGGGCGATCATGCGCCTGGCGAAGCGGAGGGCTTC
>JBIIHZ010000258.1:0-3988 GCA_044235265.1 Candidatus Sericytochromatia bacterium | reverse complement strand
GGTCACCTCGTCACGGCGCTCGATCGGCTCGGTGACGTGCTGGGCCTCGATCTGGCCGAACCCGTCGTCAGTCAGGACCTCGAGGACCTCGAGGACGGCTTGCTGGCGATCGCCGCGACTCATGATCTGACCCCTTCGGGTGCCCAGGAAGCCCTGGAGGCCCTCGTGGCCCGCCGGGCTGCGGCCAAGGCGGCTCGCGAGTGGGCCGTGGCCGATGGCATCCGCCTGGCCCTGCGCGATCTGGGCATCTCCCTGATGGATCGTCCGGGCGGCGAGACGGCCTGGGAGCGCGTGGAGCCCGCCGGGAGGCTCTCCTGATTCCCCTCCGGGAGGGACTGGGCTGGCGTGACCTGCCGCCGCGGCAACTGGCCTACCTGGGCGATGCCGTGTGGGAACTCTACGTCCGGCAGCAGTTGCTGGGCTCGACGCCCGACCAGGACGTCCTCCATGCGCGCAAGGTCGCCCTGGTCCATGCTCCCGCGCAGGCCCGGGCCCTCCGCGCCCTCATGGACGGGCTCGATCCCGACGAACTCGACGTGGTGCGACGGGCCCGGAACCTCAAGGGTTCGGTCCCCCGGCATCGCTCCGTGAGCGATTACCGTCATGGCACGGCCTTCGAGGCCCTGCTCGGCAAGGCCTACCTGGAGGCCCGTCCCGACCGTCTGCGCGTCCTGCTCGAACAGGCCTACGTCCATGCCCAGCTCCCGGCCGGGGTTTCCCCGGAGGGAGCCGATCCCGTTCCCGAGGAGTCACCATGAAACCTTCCATCGACGAGGCCTGGATCTGGGGGCGTCACGCCGTTCAGTCCGCCCTGGAGGGGGGACGCCCCATCCACAAGCTCTACTGCCTGGCCGGCCGGGAGGCCGATCCGGCCATCGGTCGTCTGCGCGCCCGGGCGCGCGAGCAGGGCATCGTCGTGCAGGAGGTGGCACGTCCCCGCCTGGACCAGATGGTCGGGGGCGAGGCCCATCAGGGCGTCGTCGCCCTCATCGCCGCCCGCTCGTATGCAGGCTTCGATGCCATCCTGCAGGCCTGTCGCGAGCGTCCGGATCCGCTCGTCGTGATCCTCGACGGGATCGAGGATCCCCACAACCTGGGGGCCATCGTCCGCACGGCCTGCTGCGCGGGTGCCGTCGGGGTGGTGATCCCGGAGCGTCGCGCGGCGGGGCTCTCCGGGGTGGTCGAGAAGGCGGCAGCAGGGGCGCTCGAGCACGTGCCCGTGGCGCGCGTGACGAACCTCGTCCGGGCGATCGAGGAGCTCAAGGAGGTCGGCGTCTGGATCGTCGGAGCCGAGGCGGACGGGCCGCAGCTGCCCTATGCCGTCGATCTGAAGGGGGCGATCGGTCTCGTGATCGGCAGCGAGGGACAGGGCATGCACCGCCTCGTGCGCGAGCACTGTGACTTCGTGGTCCGCCTGCCACTGGCCGGTCCCGTGAATTCCCTCAATGCGTCGGTGGCCGCCGGCGTCCTGATGTTCGAGGCCGTCCGCCAGCGGCAGGCGAGCACGCCCTGACGGCGAGTGTGCTCCTTGACCTTGTGAACCTCACCGGGCAGGGGTATACAGGGGGCATCGGATTCGATGCTCATGACGGTTACCGTCTGAAAGGACCTCACACGCATGCCACTCACGCTCGCAGCTGCTCTCACGGCCGCCCAGGTTGCCGCCCCTTTTCAGATTGCCCAGATGAAGACGTCCCAGCCGTCTGCCAGCACCCGCCGCGAGGCCGTGCAGGCCAGTGCAGACGAGGAGATGCTCCCGGAAGCGGCTCCGGTGTTCGGTTTCCAGAACAACGTCGGGGTCCAGTACTCGACCCTGCAGGGCTCGGGGCTCTGCTACCGCAACTGGCTTGGCGATGGCCTGGGCTTCAGCGTGGCCGGTATCCCCTACCAGACCATGGATGAGACCCAGACGCCCCCCAAGTCCTCGGGCTTCGTCAACTTCGGTGGCCAGCTCATGAAGGCCTTCTACGAGGGTCCCGGTAGCCGCCTGTACGGTCTGGCTGCCTATGGAACGGGCATTTTCTACGATGCCGGCCGCCGGGACCAGAACATCTCGCTCGGGGTGGGCGCCGACTGGGCGCTGGGGCCGAAGTTCCTCGCCACGGCGGCCATCGGCTACTCGCAGGCCACCCAGTCCCGCGACAACGGTCCCACGACCACCTCGTTCTCCCCGGGCTACACCTTCGGGTTCTTCTTCGCCTTCTAGGCTCCAGCGGTCTTGACAGACCTGGTGGGCAGGCAAGCGAATCGCGACCTTCTCGATCTCGTCAGTCGCTGAGCCTTTCACGAGGGCCTTCCGGATTCCCGGAAGGCCCTCGGTCCTTCGAGTGACTTCAGCCCCCCGTGGCCTGACGCAGGGCCGACCACGACGGCGTGCCATACCAGGCAGACAGCCCGACCACGGTCGCGCCGCCCTCGAGCGAAAACGGGCTGAGGATCATGTTGGCCCTGGCCAGCGTCGCGTCGACCGTCCAGTTCGACCCGAGGGTGAAACGAAGCCCGCCCTCGACCTCGGACGTGATGGCGTCATTCAGGCCCACCTTGGCGTTGGCCGTGCGGCTGGCGAGGATGAACCGCACCGCGGGGTGGAGGGCCTGCTCTACTCCCACCCCCATGGTGAAGATGGGCCCGGCGCCCAGGTAGCTCAGGTCGGGCACCACGTGAAACGCCCGTCCGACCTCCGGCGTCCAGGTCACGGGTAGGCTGGCCTGGAAGACGTTGCCACCTGCCGTCGAGGCTTCCAGCGCCCCCTGGGCGGCGAGCGACCAGCTGTCGCTGTCGATGAGGCGGATCTTTCCGCCCACGCGGACGTTCAGCGCTCCGGTGAGCACGGAGGCGTTGTTGCCACCGAGCCTGAATCCGGGATTCCAGGCCAGCTGCCCCAGCAATTCGAGGTTGTCGAGGATCCCGTAGCTCACGTCCAGGCCCGATGTCGTACCGGCTGCGGCGCTGCCGAGTACGAGGTGGCCTACCCCGAGGGTGCGGGCCTGCTCGAGTTTCAAGAAGCGCGTCGGGACGATGCCGGCCGCGGCGGGAGCGGTCGGGGTGACCACGACGCGCGTCCCCGGTGCAGGGACCGCCCGCGGGGGAGCGGGCGGTTGGGCGGCCAGACCGGCTCCCGCCGAGAGTCCGGTCACCAGGAAGGTTGCGACGCATGCGGAAACAATCGGGTGCACGCAGGAGGCTCCTGTTCGAGAAGAAGTCATCGGACCGAGGAGGGCTCGGAAGTCAACGAAAAGGTCGTGCCCGTCAGACGCTCGGACTCGTCCCACAGCCGCCGGGCGGCTGCCGAGTCCCGCGCCGTGGCGGCCGGGGTCACGAGCCGCGGGTAGCCATGCATTTCCATGAGGCCGTCGGGCCCCACGAACATGCCTCCTGCCAGCTCTGCGACGGTTGCCGCATACAGCGTCGGCAGCGCTCCCATGGCGGCCGACTGGGCCAGCCAGCGGTTGCCCCAGGCCGTGAGTGTCTCCCCCAGGCGAGAGCCCTGCATCCGGGGGGCCACGCTCTGCAGATTCGTGTTTGCGTAGCCGGGGTGGCAGGCGATCGCCTTCAGGTTCAGACCGGCCTCGCGGATCCGGCGGTCGAGTTCGCGCGTGAACAGCAGGTTGGCGAGCTTCGTCTGGCCGTAGCGGGCCCAGGGGGAATATCGGCCCTTGCCTTCCAGGTCGTCGAGGGGAAGCCGACCCATCCGGTGGGCCATCGAGCTCACGTTGACGATCCGGGCCTCACGCGCGGCGAGCAGGGCCGGCCAGAGATGGGCCGTGAGCACGAAGTGACCGAGATGGTTGGTGGCCATCTGCGACTCGAAGCCATCGTCGGTGTGGCGGAGGGGGACGGCCATGATGCCGGCATTGTTGATGAGCCGGTCCAGACGTCCGTGGCGATCGAGGAACTGGCGAGCGGCCTCTCGCACGGATTCGAGGCTCATGAGGTCGAGCGCGAGAAACGCGAGTCGCTCGGTCGGGGCATCCTGTCCGATCAGGGC
>JBIIHZ010000257.1:0-3998 GCA_044235265.1 Candidatus Sericytochromatia bacterium | reverse complement strand
CCCTCGGCGATCAGCCGGTCGTTCTTCCCCTTCGAGCGGATCGTCTCCTGGTGCGCCTGCCCGAGCCCGAGCCGCTTCGGCGCCCGGCTCACCCGCACCGGTTGAAGGGCCTCGAGCACTTCGGGCGGGTAGCCAGGCCGCCCTGCCAGGGCCAGGCGCGGGTTGCGGTCCAGGCGGCCCAGCAGCTCTTCGCGGAAATGCGGCCAGGGCCGGGGGAAGCGCTCCTCGGGCAGCAGGTCGGCGCCGTCGATCACCTCGCCCGTCTCGGGGTCCACCAGGCGGTCGTCCACCCGGATGTACTGCAACTCGCCAGCCTTGCTGTGT
The DNA here is from genome assembly GCA_044235265.1 of Candidatus Sericytochromatia bacterium. Lineage (GTDB taxonomy): Bacteria > Cyanobacteriota > Sericytochromatia > S15B-MN24 > UBA4093 > JAYKJE01. The sequence goes on along the minus strand of JBIIHZ010000257.1, from coordinate 3,674 downwards.
CGTGCCACGCGCTGGACGAACGCCCGGCTGCAGGCCGCGACGACGGCCGCGTCGAGCGCGTGGTGCAGATCGCCGTTCTCGCGAACCTTCACGAGCCCCCAGCGCGCCCGCAGGAGCGAGGTGAAGTGTCCCGTGACGACCACGCAGCGCTCCGAACCCTGGCTTGCCGGGTGGAAGGCCAGGTGACGCTCGACGAGGGTCTTGAAGGCCCGGCAGATGTACCGGGTGTCGTTGAGGTTGCGTTCCTTGAACTCGCTGGCCTCATCCTTGCCGAAGTGCTTGCGCAGGAGGCGATCGCGCTTCGCCGGCCTCAGTTGCTTGTTCGCCTTCACGCGTGCCACGAATTCGCGCCAGCGCGGGCTGTCGCTCGCACCATCCAGGTACTCGTAGGGCGTCCGGTTCCCCTTCTTCCGGTTCTCGGCCGTCAGCACCAGCACCCGGTTCGCCTTCGAGTCGTCGAAGCTGCGCGAGAAGGGCAGCACGTGGTCCACCTCGACGTAGCCGTCCTCCATGAGACGGTGCAACTCGATCGGCTTGCCGCTGTAGGCGCACTGGCCGTGCTGTTCGCGGTAGAGCTGGAAGCGTTGCAGGCCGTCCCGGCGCGGCTGGACACCCAGTTCCCGCGCGAACTCGAGCACGGCTGTTTCCTTCTGCTTCTGGAACTTGCGCTGCTCGCGGACGATCTTCTGTCGCTCGTCGAAGGGTCGGCTGAGGTCACGGGCCAGCTCGATGTGGACCGCGGCAGGCGGGCCATACTCGCGCACGATGGCGTTCACGAGCTTGCGAGCCTGGTTGAGCGCCCGGTACACCACCGGGTTCCGGATCTCGTCCCGGTCGGGGGCGGGGAGAAACCGTGACCGCGCTTCCTCGTTCTGGCGCAAGCTGTGGTGATAACCGGCCGCGGCGGCCGCCTCGTCATACCTGAGTCCCGCTTCCAGGTGCGGGATCAACTTCCCGATCGCCCGGATCGAGAGCTGGATGAACTGGTCGAAGCTCACGCCCAGCAGCGCCTCGACCAGGGCCTCGGGCAGCGCCAGGGGGGCCAGCCGCTTGCGAATGTCGTCGTCGGTTTTCTCGTAGGTCAGGATCTCGGCCAGCGTGTCCAGCAGATCGGCATCTTGCCGGACGGAGTCCCACCGGGTACCTTCGCCGGCCTCCTCGAAGGCCTTGCGGAGCCGATGAAACCCTTTCGGCTCGTAAAGCGTGCTCGCTTCGGGGTCCTTGCCATCCCGCGAGCCGTAATCGACCCGGTTGAAGCGGTCATCGGGATCGAGCGCGAGCTTCTTCCGGACCTGGGCATAGGTGAGCTTCGCCTGCGTGAACGGCAGCTCCCGGATCGCCTCGCGCTCGGCCTCGGTCAGGCCACGTGACCGGCCCTGGTTGAGAAGTCGCAGATTGTTGAGCATCGACAGCCACACGAAGCGCTCGGAGCGATAGGCGTGCTTCGGTGCGCGGGGCTGGGTCGGCTCGAGCGTGCACTTGCCGACCATCTTCGCGAGCGCCTGTCCCGAGAGCGCGGGGCGGCGCGCCATCAGCCAGCGGTGAACTTCTTCCCGCAACGCGTCCGAGGTGTGCGGGTTGCCGAGCGCTCGCTGACGATCGAACAGCAGCTCGAGCTCCCGCACGAGGTCCGCGCGCTGGAAGGTCCGGAGGTAGGCGCCCGCCTTGTTTCGCTTGGCTTCCGCAAACGTGGGGTCTTTGACGGCCATCTCGCCCGGGGTCCGATACTTCGTGAGACCGGCCTGGTTCTGTCGGATGGCCTCCAGCATCGCCGTCGCTTCCTTGTCGCCGGCAGCCTCGGTCTTGCGTGTGGACTGGAACCCGCGGTGCTTGCAGAGGTGATACAGCGCGGCGGCCCACTCCACCGGGGTGAGCTTCCGGTCGAGTCCCTTCACCCTCAGGTCCCACGGGCTGGTCTCACGCAGCTGGAAGGCCGATGGATCGGCCACGGGAATCAGTCCTTGCCGCTTGAAGAGTCGGACCAGCTTCAAGAGCCGGTACTTTCGCCGACGCAGTCGTCGTCGCGTGCCTCGGGCCATGCGGCGCAGGGCATTGAGCGATTCGCCATCCGGGGATTCGGCCTTGTCGAAACACCGGATGTGGAGCGCGATGACCCGGTCTTCACCGAGCAGGGCAGCTCCCACCGAGGCCATCCCGATGTCCAGTCCGAGCGTGTACGGGGTGGTGAGCGAACTCGTGTTTGCCATGTCGCATCTTCTCTGCTAAAGTGCTGTCATACTTGTGGCAGTCCGGGGTGAGAGCCGTTGCTACAATAAGAGTCGAACCGCAAGGTTCGATCTCGAATCCGGCAGGAGCTCGCAAGAGCTCCTGTCTTTTTATTCCCAGTTTATACCGGAATATGTTCGCTCGTCTTGCTGCGTGGTTGATGGGTTCGGTGGTCTTGACATGGATCTCGCGGGTGCTGACCCCCAGGTTGCGGGTGCTACTTCGTCCCGTGATGAACGTGCGCGGCACCCGCTCGATGAGGCCCCCATCCCCGTGATGCCCACCCCTGCCCCCGTCCTCGATGACGTCCTGGAACCCGGCCTGAAGGTCGTCTTCTGCGGCACCGCGCCCGGTCACGAATCGGCCCGGCGATGCGCCTACTACGCCGGACCTGGAAACCGCTTCTGGCCCACCCTGCATCTGGTGGGCCTCACGCCGCATCGCCTGGCTCCCGAGCACTTCCGCCAGCTGCCGACCTGGGGCATCGGTCTCACGGACCTCGTGAAACACACATCGGGCATGGATCACGATCTCGTGCCGGACGATTATGACCCGCACGGCCTCAGGGCCCGGATCCTGGCCGTCGAGCCGCTTTTCCTGTGTTTCAACGGGAAGCAGGCGGCCCGGACCTTTCTGGCCGCTTCGCGCGTCGACCTCGGGCTACATCCCGGGGCCCGCATCGGCCGGACCCGGATCTTCGTCGCCCCGTCCACCTCCGGGCGCGCCACGAAGTTCTGGGACGTGTCGGTCTGGCATGAACTGGCCCGGTTGCTCCGGGACACCTGAGGTGTCTTCAATCTGGCTTACTTCAGGTTTAACTTCATGCTAACCGAGGCATCCGCCGACCGGCCGACAACCCGGAGAGCGCACCTTGAGGAGTCGAGCCATGAATCCCCTGAATCCGATCACCGGTGGCAGACCGACGACCGTCAGGCGAGCAGTCCCCGTGAGATCAGCGTCCGAAATGACGGGAACCGTGGCCTTGCAGGGCGTTTCCGCGCGAGATACCTGGCAGCCGTCCGTTCCGCCGCCCGCGCCTTCGCAGGAGCCCCGGATGGCCGTCCGTCGCCTGCAAGACTTCGAGGATCTCGCGCAGGTCCTCGTTGTGGGCGTCGGGAGCCCGCTGCTCGGGGGCCTCGGGGCTCTGGCCGGTTTTGCCCTGGGGGGCCCGGCAGGATCTGCCATGGGAAGCTTGATCGGGGCCTCGGTGCCCGGTGTGGCCTTCGGGGCTTATGACATCGTCACCAACCTCGTGGAGCGGGCCAGCGGCAAGGTCACGGACTGGCGTCAGGCCCGCGTGGGTCTGGGCGTGCTCGGCCTGGGGCCTGGCATGGCCCTGCTGGGTTCCGCGGTCGCCGGGCTCATCGGTGGCCCGACTGCCCTCGCCATCGGGGCGATCGCCGGGACGGCGCTGCTGCCTCTCGTGTTCGTCGTGGGTTCCCAGGTGG
>JBIIHZ010000256.1:0-4010 GCA_044235265.1 Candidatus Sericytochromatia bacterium | reverse complement strand
TCTGGCGCGATCACAAGGACCGCCCCTTACATTCCCGTCCTGTATCCCTGGTATCCGGTCAACAACACGATCCAGCGCGTGGCCGGCCAGGTGAACCGCCTGAAGGACCCCGAGACCCTCCGTACGGCGGTCGTGAGCTTCAAGGAAATCATGATGCCCCTGCTCTAGTCCTTCACTCGCGCGGCGTGAGAGCCGCGCGCAGGCCCTCCCCGAGCAGATACAGGCTCGCGACCCCCAGGGCGATCCCGATACCGGGATACAGCGCGAGCGCCGGTGAGGTCCAGAAGGCATGCTGGGCATCCGACAGCATGTTGCCCCACGAGGGAGTCGGGGGCTGGATCCCCATCCCCAGATACGACAGGGCCGACTCGAGCGCGATGGCGTCGCCCACCCCGAGCGTGGTGGCGACCACCACGGGGCCCAGCGCATGGGGCAGGGCGTGGCGCCAAAGGATGCTCCAGGGCCCCATCCCGGCCGCCCGGGCTGCCTCGATGAATTCACGCTCCCGGACCGCGAGCACCTGCGCCCGCACGATCCGGGCCACGCCCGTCCAGGATGTCAGGGCCACCAGCAAGACGAGCATCGCGAGAGTCGGGCGCGTGATGGCCCCGAGCACCATGAGCAGCATGAGCAACGGGATGCTCTGCAGGACATCCACGAGCCGCATGACGAGGCCGTCGACCCACCGACCCCACCAGCCGGCGATCGCCCCAAGTCCGCCCCCCACCACCGAAGCGAGACCGGCCACCGAGAGCCCCACCAGCCCGGAGACCCGCCCGGCATGCAACCAGCGGGTGAGGACGTCTCGACCGAGTTCGTCCGTGCCCAGCCAGTGCGCCGGGTCGGGAGCGAGCAACTGGCCGCCATGCAGGTCGGTGGCATCGAACGCGTAGGGACCGAGCATCGGACCCAGCACGACTCCGAGGGCCAGGCAGGCCAGCACGAGGGAACCGGGCAGGGCGCCTGGCGTCACCACGAAGCGACGCCAGGCGCGGATGCGCGCCGTGGGCGGGAGTTCGGGGGGTTCGGGTGCCGTCGGGACCGGCCGGGACGGGGTGTCGAGCATGGTCGGACCTCGCTACTCCAGGCGAATGCGGGGATCGAGACGGCGGTAGAGAAGGTCGGCCACGAGGTTACAGGCCACGACGAGCACCGCACTCATGAGCAGCACGCCCATCAGGACGGGGTAATCCCGCCGGGTCAGCGCATCGTAGAAGAGGCGCCCGAGACCGGGCCATGAAAAGAGCGTCTCGGTGACGACGGCTCCACCCGCGAGGGACGGCAGGGCCATCATGACGACCGTGACGAGCGGGATGAGTGCGTTGCGCAGCACGTGGCGCCACACGATCAGGACCTCGCTCAGGCCCTTGGCCCGGGCCACCCGGACGAAGTCCTGCCCCATCACCTCGAGCACCGAGCCCCGGACGTAACGGCTCCAGCTCGCCACCATGCCGACGGCCAGCATGAGGACCGGCAGGACCAGGTAAGGTCCCCCGGTGGCCGGTGTCCAGGGCACGCCAAGGGGAGCCATGCCGCCGGAGGGAAACCACCGCAGCCGGGCCGCGAAGGCCCAGAGCAGCACGAGCCCGAGCCAGAAGGTCGGCGTCGCGTACAGGATCACGGAAGCCACCCCGATCGCCGCCTCGCTCCGGCTCCGGGGGCGCAGCCCCCCCCAGACGCCGAGCGCCACGCCCAGCACGAGGCTGACGGCCAGCGCGAGGCCCATGAGCAGGAGCGTCGGCCCCAGACGTTCGAGCAGCATGGTTCCCACGGGCCGTCCCGTGAAGAGCGACCGACCGAGGTCGCCGTGCAGCACGCCCCCGAGCCACTGGACGTAGCGCACGGGCCAGGGCAGATCCAGGCCCAGCGCATGCATCAGGCGGGCCCGTTCGACCGCCGTCAGATGCGGATTCGCCCCGACCATGGCGAGCGGCCCGCCAGGCAGGTGCTCGAGCAGGGCATAACACATGAGCGTGATCAGCAGCAGCAGGGGAACGGCCTCGAGCAGGCGCTTCACGACGGTGCGACTCACGGGGCCTCCTGTCGCACGGGCAGGCCGGTAGCCGACGGCGTCGCAGACGGGGCGTTCCAGGCCCAGTCATGAACGTTCCAGACGAACCGCTGATTGGCCGGATGCGCCCGGAACCCCGTCAGGTTGCGATGGATGGCGTGGAGCTCGGTCCAGTAGAAGAGGGGGACGGTCGGCAGGTCCTGCATGAGACGGGTGTTGGCCTGCCAGTAGAGCGGCTGCCGGCGCGCCTGCTCCAGCGTGCGTTCGCCGAGGTCGAGCAGACGGTCCAGCAGGCGATCGCGCAACCGGTACGTGTTTTGCCCCGCCGGCGGCACGAGGGTCGAGTGGTACGAGCCTCGCTGGCTCGCGGGATCGAGGCTCGAGGTGTTGGCATACAGGGCCAGGTCGAACTGCCCCGACTGGAGGAGGCCCTGCGGCCAACCCCCGAAGAGGAGGCCCCCCTCGACGTTGCGGATCTCGAGCGCGATGCCCTGCTTCCGGAAGACCTCCGAGAGGACCTGCTCGAGGCTCTCGCGGAAGCGACGCCCGGCCGTCGAGACGAGCGTGAGCTGCAAGGGCTTGCCCTCCCGGAGGCGGAGGCCCTCGGGTCCCACCTTCCATCCGGCTTCGTCGAGCAGCTGTCGCGCCCGGTCCGGCGAGAACGGATAAGGATCCCGGTATCCGGGGGGGTAACCCCACGAGAGTGGATGCTGCGGACACGGCGCGGGGGGCCAGACTCCCTGCAAGATGGCACGCGACAGGGACGCCTTGTCGATGGAGCGGGCGATCGCCTCGCGCACCCGTCGATCGGCGAGCAAGGGCCGATCGAGGTTGAAGGCCAGTTGCTCGAAGGTCAGCCCGGGCACGTTGACCACCCGGACGAGCGGCTCCTGGCGCGCCAGGGCGACCTGGTCGATCGACAGGTCGGCGAGGATGTCGACCTCGCCATTGACCAGCTGCAGGTAGGCGGCGTGGTCATCGGGCACGAATTTCATGATCCAGCGCCGGAGCCGGGGAGCCCCGCGGTGATACCCCGGGAAGGACTCGAGTTCGAGGTACTCGCCCGGCTGCCACTTCACGAAGCGGTAGGGACCCGAGCCGACCGGTGCCCGGTGGAAAGGGTCATGGACGGGGTCCGAGGAGCCCTCGAGCAGGTGAGCCGGGAGAATCGGGTCCCCCGGCAGCGAGAACAGGCTCAGGTAGGGGGCATAGACGCGCGACAGATGGACCACCGCCGTCAGGGCGTCCGGCGTGTCGATCCGCGTGATGAGTTCGTAGCCTTCGCGGCTCGTGACGGGGACCCGGGGGTCCATGTGGAACTTCCAGGTGAAGACGACGTCCCGGGAGGTGAGGGGATGTCCGTCGTGGAAGACGACTCCCGGCCGCAGCCGGTACGTGATGCGCATGCCGGCGCCCTCGCGCGCGACTCCGCCATTCGAGGACCTGGGCAGGACGGTGAGCAGGTCCGGGAACGGTTCGAGCTGTTCGTCGACCCCGACGAGGCCGCTGAACAGCGGGGTCGAGGCATCGACGCCGGCGATCGCATTCGACAGCGTCGGGTCGAGGGTGTCGGGCTCCTGGGCCGAGCGGACCACGACGGTATCGTCGGGATTACGGCGTCCACCCGGTCCCGCGAGCGCGACCTGACAGGCGGGAAGGCCGATCGCCACCAGGGCGATCGCGAGGGGACGCTGCAGACACGTCCTCCGGACCATGACGCCTTCCATTCCTCGACTTTCTCGACGTGGCTTCACCAGTTTGACACCAGTACGGTCGTGCTTCAAGGCGGCAGAACACCGAGATCGGACGCCCTCCGGCAAGCCAGGAGCCCGGGACGGGTATACAGTCCTCGTCCCACCTCCCGGAAAGGCACCCATGTCCACGATCGGCGCTCTTTACCGCTGGCTTCCCTGCGTGATCCTGCTGGCTCTCGCGGCCTGCGAGGAGCGCGCGATCATCGGGACGGTACCCTCCCTGCAACGCAACGTCTCGGTCCTGG
>JBIIHZ010000255.1:0-4039 GCA_044235265.1 Candidatus Sericytochromatia bacterium | reverse complement strand
GTCAGGACATCCGCCTGCAGGAGGCCCGTCGCGAAGGGTATCATGAGGGTCTGCGTGCGTGGCGCGGCAGTGCCCGGGAACGGGTCTGGGCCCTCGGGGTCCTCCACCTCCAGGAGGGAGCGACCCCGGAGGCCGTACGCCAGCGCCACAGGCGCCTCACCCGGATCTTCCATCCCGATCACCATCCGGATCTGGACGATATCCACATCAAGGCCCTCAACCGGGCCAGAGACCTGCTCGAATCGTGAGAACCAAGCATCTGGCCGAAGGTAAGAATCTGGCCCACCCCTGGGTCGCCATCGTCGATGAAGACTGGCGGCGTCCGGACTGGCGGGAGGTCTTCGGGGCACCGGGACCGCTGCACCTGGAGCTCGGGATGGGGAACGGTCGCCACCTGGTCGATACCGCGCTCCGGGAACCGGGATGGTGTCACGTCGGTCTGGATGCCAAGCATTACCGGGTCGAGCAAGCCGTGAGGCGGGCCGAGCGTTACGGCGTAGAAGGCGTCCGCTTCCTCGTCGGGGACCTCTTCGAGATGCCCGATCCCGTGGAAGACGGCACCCTCTCCAGGCTCACGATCCTGTTTCCGGATCCCTGGCCCCGGGCGAGGGGCGATCGCTTCAGGCTGACCAACCCGACCCTCGTCGAGCGGTACCGGCGCTGGCTTGCCCCGGGCGGCAGCGTCCATTTCCGGACGGATCACGAGGCCCTGTTCATCTACTCGGTCCGACGTTTCGAGGAGGCAGGCTTCCGCGTGGATCAGACCGTGCCTCTGGACCGGGTCGTCTCCGAGTTCGAGAGCAAGTTTCTCGCTCGCGGCCAGGAGATCTACGGGCTGGTCGCTTCCCTGACATAGGCAGCAGCCGCTTCACCGGCCATCGCGCCGCTCGACCAGGCGATCTGGAAGTTGAATCCGCCCACGAAGCCATCGAGGTCGAGGATCTCGCCTGCGAAATACAGCCCCGGGACCACGCGCGAGGCGAAGGTACGGGGATCGACCTCGCCCAGGGACACGCCACCGGCCGTGACCTCGGCGACCTCGAAGGAGTGCCATCCCGTCACGGGGAACGTCCAGCCCTTGAGGACTTCCACGAGCTTCCCCAGGGCTTTCTTGCCGAGCTCGGCGGTTTTACGACCCGGGTCGATGCCGGCAGCCTCGAGGATCACGGGTCCCACGGCCTTCGGGACCTCGCTCCTGAGCAGCGAGGCGGCCTGAGACTTGCCGGCCTCTGCAACGCGGGCCGTCAGATCCGCGAGCAGGCGATCGCGCGGGATGTCGGGCATGAGGTCCACCACCAGCGCCGCGGACTGCCCGGCGGAGACGCCGGCGGCGAGTGCACGGCTCAGCTGGAGGACAATGGGGCCTGACAGGCCCGTGTGGGTGAACAGCATGTCTCCGCGGAAGGAACGGCCAGCCGGCTGACCCGCGACTCGGGCGCGCCCCTCGACGTCTCGCAGGGCGACTCCGGCCAGCTCCCGGGTTCCTGCCGTGCGGAGGGGGACCAGAGAGGGAAAGAGGGGCGAGACGGTGTGTCCCACCCGCTCGACCATCTCATACCCGTCACCGGTGGAGCCCGAGCGAGGGAGGGACTTTCCCCCCACGCACAGGATCACGGCACCGGCCTCGATGATCTCGCCATCCGCCAGGACGACACCCCGACAGGCGCCCGCCCGGACGTGTAAGGCCGATACGGGAGTGGACAGCCGGAGAACCACTCCGGCTTCGCGCAACTCGGCGAGCAGGGCCGAGATGACGTCCTGGCTGCGGTCACTGACGGGAAAGCGCTTCCGGCTCTCGATTTCGACGCGGGTCTTCACCCCGTGCCTCGCGAGCAGGGCCAGGATCTCGTCGGGGGGATGAGCCCTGAGGGCATCTCGGAGAAACCGGCCATTGCCCGGGATCATCCCGAGAATCTCGGCCGGGTCGTCGAGGGCCGTCGTGACGTTGCAGCGGCCTCCTCCCGAGATGCCGATCTTGAAACCCGGTCGGGCCGTCTTCTCGAGCAGCAGGACGGACGCCCCTGCTCGCGCGGCGACCGCCGCGGCCATCATGCCTGCCGCCCCTGCGCCGACCACCAGGACGTCCGTTTCCCTCATCGCGTTTTCCTTTCCCACCGTCCGGGGAATACCGAGATCCCGGAGGTGCCATGCCCAGCGTCCTGTTCGTCTGTCTCGGAAACATCTGTCGTTCCCCGCTCGCGGAAGGTATCTTCCGTCATCACGTGGAAAGGCGCGGTCTCGCCGATCGCTTCGTCATCGATTCGGCCGGGACGGGGGACTGGCACGTCGGCTCGCCGCCACACATCGAGTCCCGGCGCGTGGCCCGGGATCGGGGCCTCGACATCTCGAGTCAGCGGGCGCGCCAGATCGTCCCGGACGACCTGAAGACGTTCGACTGGGTCGTGGCCATGGATACCACCAACCATCGCGACATCCTCGCCCTGCCGGGGGCGGGCGGCTGTCCGGCCCGCGTGATCCGGTTGCTGGACATCGTGTCGCATGCCTCGAAAGACGTGCCGGACCCGTATTTCGGGGGGGCTGACGGGTTCGATGTGGTCTACGACCTGCTGGACGAGGCCTGTGCGGCCTTCCTCGATCACGTGATGGACTGAGCCGGCGCGCTCCAGTCGAGCATCCGCCGGATGGGCGCGAGCGCGCGGACGCGCAGGTCCTCGTCCATCTCGATCGTCGGCTGGAGGTCCCGGAGGGCCAGGTAAAGCTTCTCGAGCGTGTTGAGGCGCATGTGGGGACACGCGTTGCAGGCGCAGGTCTCATCCTCTCCCGGGGCGGCCAGCAAGGTGGCGCCCGGGGCGTGCTTGCGCATCTCGTGCATGATCCCCGGTTCGGTGGCCACGATGAACGAGCCGTCGGGGTGACGCTTCACGTGCTCGAGCAGGGCCGAGGTGCTGCCGATGTGATCGGCCAGGGCCAGCACCGGATCTTCGCATTCGGGATGCGCCAGCACGACGGCACCGGGATTTGCATGCTTTAGGGCTTGCAGGCGACGCGCCGAGAAGGTCTCGTGGACCATGCAACTGCCGTCGTAGAGGACCATGTCCCGACCCGTCCGGCGCGTGAGCCATCGGCCGAGGTTCCGATCCGGTGCGAAGATGATGCCTCGATCGGCCGGAACCTGCCGGATGATCCGTTCCGCGTTGCTGCTCGTCACGATGACGTCGCTCATGGCTTTCACGGCTGCCGAGCAGTTGATGTACGAGACGATCCAGTGGTCCGGGTGACGGTCCTTGAGGGCTGCGAGGCGGTCGGGCGGACAGCTGTCCGCGAGGCTGCACCCCGCGGCCAGATCAGGCAACACCACGGTGCGAGTCGGGTTGAGGATCTTGGCGGTCTCCGCCATGAAATGGACACCCGCGAAGACGATCACCTCGGCATCCGTGGTCGCTGCCGCCTGGGCGAGTGCAAGGCTGTCGCCCAGGAAGTCCGCTACGTCCTGGATGTCGGGATCCTGGTAATAGTGGGCGAGGATCACGGCCCGGCGCGAGGCCTTGAGTGCTTCGATGGCCTGAAAAAGATCCAGGCGAGGGTCGATCCGGGCAGCCGTCGTCGGGGACATCTCTCGCACCTCCATCAGGGTATTGTAGCGCACCGTTGCTCCCCCCGCACGGCTTCAGAGGCCGCGTTTGCGCCATCCGGCGTTCGACAGGTGGGTATTCTCGGGTATCATGGAAAAAGCCTGACGTATCCTCAAAGGAGAGGTTATGTGTCCCACGCAGTCTCACCGACGCGCTGCCGAGGGGGGCGAGGCCGGTTCTCCCGCTTGCTCCCTGATGGGTGTCCCCTTCGATCTGGGGGGGCCAGCCCGGGGATCCTCCCTCGCACCGCGCGCCATCCGTCTCGCCGGTCTCGCCGACCGCTTGCATGCTCTCGGAATCCGCTTCACCGACCTCGGTGACGTCCCCGTTCCCGACCACCCGTCCCCGGGCCACCCGTCTCTCCGCAACCTCGAGGCCGTGACGGCCATGTCGGTAGCTGCTTTCGAACGTGCTCGAGTGGCCAATTTCGCGGACGGACCGCTCGT
>JBIIHZ010000254.1:0-4040 GCA_044235265.1 Candidatus Sericytochromatia bacterium | reverse complement strand
TCGCGTTTTGCTCGCGACCACCTTTTAACTCTACCAGACTACCCACCGGACTGTCAAATCACTTCTTCGAATCGTGCGCATCTCGATTTCGTGCCAATCAGGCAGTTCAATTGAGTGTATCCATATCAACCCGATGAGCTGAAGGTGAATGCCGCACCCTTCGCGGTGCAGAAACCAGCAACCCGTTCGATTCGATACGAATCTGGCCGTCCTTGCGGACAACCATCGCGCCTCGAGACGAGGCTCATCTGGAAACAACTGAATGTCACCGAGATGAATGCAGGGTGGGCACCCTGGCCAGTCAGCGGAACGTGTGTCGCTCGCGACCGGAAAACCAATGTACCATGACGCATCCTGAAATGACAACACGCTGACTGTAACCCGCGATATCGGGCACAGGTAGAAAAGAAAGGCCCGGGCTTCGCCCGGGCCTTTCCTCGATGAACCGCGTCTGACTAGTGCGGCGAGCGCAGCATCTTGCGCACCTCGTCGATATGCTCGGTCTCACCACGGACCATTTCCCGCGCCAGCTCCTCGAGCGCGATGTCATTCTCGCGGGCAGCCAGGACGGCCAGCTCCTTGTAAAGCTTCAGAGCCTCGTACTCGTGGTGAAGGCTCTCCTCCAGAATGGCGCTGATGCCATGCTGATGGGTCTCCTCCACGCTGGACGAGAACAGAGGAGGATGCCCGCCGTAAGAGGTGATCTTCTCCCCGATCAGGATGGCATGCGCCTGACTCTCGGTGGCCTGTGCCCGGAACCAAGCCTGGATGGGAATCCGGTTGTGGCCCATGACCATGAAAGAGTAGTGCAGGTAGCGGATGATCCCGGCCATCTCGGCCTGGTGGATGCGATGGAGGAGGTCCATCGCATCAGGGGCGAGGGTACGAAAGTTCTCGAGCGGTGCCATGGGGAGACGATGTCCTCTCTAAAGTTGGTTCTCGATGACGAGAACGTCTACTGCGTCAAACCTGATGCACGGGATCATGAGGCCTCGCGCAGATCCAGACCCGGATGACGCTCCTCGACGAAGCGCAGCATCCAGGGATCCCGGAAGAGCAAGAGGTACCGATCATCCCGGTCCAGCACGGTGAGCGCGTCACGTACCTGACCGGGCTGGAAGTCGGGGTTGGCCACCCAGCGCGCCACCTCGTACGGGAGGCGGTCCAGGATGACGTCCACTCCGTATTCGCTCTTGAGTCGATGCTGGAGCACCTCGAACTGGAGCACGCCCACGGCCCCGAGGATGGGTTCTTGCTCGCCGACCTGGGGACGGATGTAAACCTGGATGGCTCCTTCTTCCGAGAGCTGGTCGAGCCCCTTCTTGAGTTGCTTGCGCTTCGAGGGATCCTTGAGGCGAATCTGCGAGAAATGCTCGGGACTGAAGCGAGGTATCCCCTGATAGGCCAGGTTCTTGCCCTCGGCCAGGGTATCTCCGATCCGGTACAGACCAGAATCGAAGAGCGCGACGATGTCGCCCGGATAGGCCACCTCGACGGCCTGACGGTCCTGGGCCAGCAGCTGGTGGGAATTGGCGACCCGGATGTCCCGGTTGAGCCGCGGATGCCGCACGACCATGCCCCGTGTGAAGGTCCCCGAGCAGACGCGCATGAAGGCGAGGCAGTCCCGGTGCGCCGGATTCATGTTGGCCTGGATCTTGAAGATGAACCCGCTGAAACGTTCGTCTTCCGGTGCGACGGGCCCCTGGTCCGTGAGTCGCGGCTGAGGCGCGGGAGCCAGGCCGACGAACGAGTCGAGGAACAGCTGAACCCCGAAGTTGGTCATGGCAGACCCGAAGTAGAGCGGCGTGAGCTGACCGGCGAGGATGCGCTCGAGGTCGAAGGCATCGCCCGCGATCTCGAGCATGTCGATGTCTTCTAGCAACTTTTCGAACAGCGGAGCCCCGAGGACGTCGGGGAGAGCGGGATCATCGAGAGGCATCACGTCAGTTCCGCCCTGCGTCTGACCGTGGCGCGTATCCCGGAACAGATGGACGGTGCGGGTGGAGCGCTGGTAGACCCCCTTGAAATCCGACCCCATGCCGATCGGCCAGTTCATCGGGCAAGAACGGATCCCCAGCACCTTCTCGAGTTCATCGATCAGGTCCAGCGGATCACGGCCGTGACGGTCCAGCTTGTTAATGAACGTGAAGATGGGCATCTCACGCATCCGGCATACCGCGAAGAGCTTGCGCGTCTGCGTCTCGACGCCCTTCGCAGCATCGATCAGCATCACGGCCGAATCGACGGCAGCCAGGGTCCGGTACGTATCCTCCGAGAAGTCCTCGTGCCCCGGTGTATCGAGCAGGTTCACCGCGAGTTCCCGGTAAGGAAACTGCATGACGCTCGAGGTGATGGAGATGCCTCGCTGGCGCTCGAGCTCCATCCAGTCGCTCGTGGCATGTCGCTGGGCACGACGGGCCTTCACCGAGCCGGCCAGGTGAATGGCACCTCCGTACAGGAGCAACTTCTCGGTCAGCGTGGTCTTGCCCGCGTCCGGGTGGGAAATGATGGCGAAGGTACGCCTGCGGCGAACCTCCTCGGCGAGCACGGTGGTCACGGATAGAACCTCAGCAAATCAGGAAGAAACGTTGATGTCATGGCTACAGTACGAAGCCTACTCATGCAGAAACACCGTGACATGACAGCTCGCCAGCCAGTGGAACCCGAAGGTTTCGACGCACGCGGTCTGCATCGCCCAGCTCTCCCCAGAGATGCATGAGCTTGACCGTGGCTGCCTCGACGGTCATGTCGCCACACCCGACGGCACCTGCGCGTTCGAGCATCTGCCCGCAGGCATAGAGCCCCAGATCCACGGCGCCGGCATGCGCCTGGGTGGCGATCGCCACGACCTTTCCGGCCGAGGTCGCCCGGTCCACGAAGGGCAACCAGCTGCCTTCGAGGGTCGGCACGTGACCCGCTCCGAAGGCCTCGAGCACGAACGCCCGGACATCCGACGCGATCAGCGACTCGAACAGCGCCGGTTCGGTCCCCGGTGTCACCCGCAGGACGATCACGCGGGGATCAAAATGGTCATGCACCCGGAACAGGCCCTGCGGTCGGCGGATCCGCTCATGGTGCACCTGCACCTCGAGTCCGACGTCTGCCAGTGCCGGCGAATTGGGGGACTCGAAGGCCTCGAACCCGTGCACCGACACCTTGCGCGCCCGGTTGCCCCGGAAGAGGCGGGTGCCGAAAAAGACCCCGACCTCCGGAATGTCCCGGGTCGCGAGTTCCAGCGCAGAGACCAGGTTCGAGCGGGCATCCGAGCGGATGCTGGCCAGCGGCCGCTGCGACCCCGTCAGGACCACGGGACGATCGAGGTTCGCCAGCATGAACGACAGGGCCGCCGCCGAGTAAACCATCGTGTCCGTCCCGTGGATGACGACGAAGCCGTCGAATGCATCGAGGTTGTCCGCGACCTCTCGGGCGATCGCGCGCCACTGGGAGACACCGAGATTCGAGCTGTCCACGTCTGCAACCTGACAGAATGTCACCTCAGCAATATCGCGACACTCGGGCAGACGCTCGAACCATTCCGCCGGCGCGACGGCAGGCCCCAGCGCGCCCGACGGGCCGCGGGGCACCATCGCGAAGGTCCCACCGGTCTGGATGATGAGGACGCGCTTCACGGTCAGCCGTTGCGCTCGGCGAACGAGCGCATGTGATCGACGAGGGCCCGAACCCCCATCAGCGGCATGGCATTGTAGATGGACGCCCGGAATCCCCCGACCGACCGGTGCCCCTTGAGACCGATGAGGTCCCGATCCTGAGCCGCAGCCAGGAAGCGCTTTTCGAGCGACTCGTCGGACATCGTCCACGTGACGTTCATCGTGGAGCGACTGTCCACCCGCGCATGCCCGCGGTACAGCTCGGGGAAGGCATCGATGACCTCGTAGAGCAACTCGGCCTTGCGCTCGTTGCGAGCCGTGATGCTCGGCACGCCACCGAGATCCTTCACCCACTGCAGGACGTTTCGCAGCATGTAGATGGCGAAGGTGGGCGGCGTGTTGTAGAGCGAATCGTTCTTGACGTGGTTCCGG
>JBIIHZ010000253.1:0-4064 GCA_044235265.1 Candidatus Sericytochromatia bacterium | reverse complement strand
CGTCGCCACGGCTACCACTCGGACGACCTGATGGAGGCCATCGAGGCCCATCACGGCAGCCTCGTCGGACTCGAGGGCTTCGAACTGCCCGCGAACGTCGTCGAGACCTTCGTGACGGCGCACGACATCTCGCCCCGCAAGCACGTCCTCATCCAGGCCGCCTTCCAGAAGTACAACGACTCGGCGACCTCCAAGACGATCAACTTCCCCGAGGAAGCCACCGTCGAGGATGTCGAAGTCGCTTACACCCTGGCCTGGAAGACCCAGTGCAAGGGCATCACGATCTACCGCAACAACTCGCGGCAGTTCCAGCCCCTGAGCGTGCCCAAGGCCGAGACCAAGACAGCCGAGGCGGCCCCCGAGACCGCCATGACGGTCACCTCGTTCGTCGAGGCCCCCGTCCATGTGCACGGAGAGGTCGACCGGGTCCGGCATGGAGCCCCGCGAGTCCGTTCGGAGGACCTCTACGGCTTCACCCGCGTCAGCAACACGGGTGACGGCAAGCTCTACACGACCATCAACTACGACGAGCAGGGCATCCGCGAGGTCGTCACGAACATCGGTCGCTCCGGTGGTACGCTGAACTCGCTCTCGGAGGCGATCGGACGCCTGATCAGCCTGGCGCTGCAGTACAACGTCCCCGTCGACGAACTCGCCGCTCAGCTCATCGGCATCCGTGGGGCCAACCCGACGGGCTTCGGGCCCAAGCAGCTGCTGAGCATCCCGGATGCCATCGGCAAGGTGCTCAAGGACAGCCCGCGACAGCTCGGCAGCATCCTCTCGGCGCAGCCGACGCTCTCGGCGGCTCCCGTGGCCTACACCACGGCCCACGCGATGGTCGCGGCCCCCGCGGCCGTGAGCCGCAACGGTCATCACGCCGTCGAGGTGCTGGGTGAGAGCCCGGATTGCCCCGAGTGCGGCCACTCGCTCGAGTTCGGCGAGGGGTGTGCCGTGTGTCGCGGCTGCGGCTTCTCCCGCTGCTCCTGACGGGCCATGCGGGGTGATGAGCGGCTTACGTCCTCGCGATCGTGGCTCACGACCTTTCAGGTCGCTTCGCCCCGGCCGCTGCGGGCGCGCTCGCTCATCCCCTCCGCCTGACCCGTCAGGCCCTCATATCGCCATCGTGGCCGGGCCCTTGCAGGGCCTGGCCACTCGGCTTATCATCGCCAGGACACAGTCGCGACGGGTATGGCGGACGAGTCATCATTTCGATGCCGGAGGTGCCGGGAATACGAAGAGAAAGTCTCTCCTTGCGACCCTGGCCCTGAATCTCTTGTCAGCCCCGGCTGTCCTGGCGGCATCTGACCCTCTTGTGCCTTCGAGTGCTTCGCTCTCTCATGCCGAGGCTCTGCGGGGCCTCGAGCACCTTCTGGTCCAGCGTGAAGATGGCCGATGGGGTCATCTCGGCATGCAGGTCCTCTCTTCGGTAGGCGGTGCCCTGCTCTGGGCTGCCCTGGCTCCAGCGGCCACGAATGCTCTGGTTCCCAGGGGCGATATGAGTTCGGGACTCGGTGCAGCGATCCTCCACGTTGCGGGCTCTGGCCTGTTTGCCTCACTGGGGCCTACCCTCCTCGAATCGGCGTGGATGCATGAAGGCGAAGTCCTCGGCGAGGCCTACCAGCAAGTTTTGACCAGCTCCCCTGACCGCCCCGTTCCATTGCGGAATTGTCCAGGACGTCCGGCCGCTGACCTATCTCGAGGAAACCTTGCCTCTTGCCAAGAATCCTCGGGCAACCAGAGGCGTTCCGGCTGTCTCGGGGAAAGGAAACCCGGGTCTTTCTGTTCCCGCCGTCTCCCTTGGATTTTTCGCCGTGAGGACATCGCGCTCTGCTAAGCTGGCTCTGGGGCTCGTGACGCACCTCTGCGACCACCCCGGAGCATGCCTCGATGCCCGTCGCGGGCTACCCCCAGCCGGTGTCGCCACCGGGCCTCGACCCGGATCCGTTTGTGATAAAACTTCCGAGGTTATCCGTATGTTCAAGACTCTTCAGCCTGTTCTGGCCGCGACCCTGACCCTTCCCCTGGCCGTCGCTCCTGCCCATCCGGTCCTTGCGCATTCCGAACTGGATGGTCTGGCTCTGACCGCCCCGGCGTCCGCCTCGGGCGAGGTGCCCCTGTCACGGGTTGACCTCGAGCGAGGCCTGGAACGCTTGCTGCTCGAGCGTCAGACTTCCGGGGGCACTCACATCGGGCAGCAGACCCTGGCCTTGCTGGGTGGCGCCGCCCTCGGACTCGTGCCGTGGGTCTGGACCGTGGCTTCCGGTGGGAGCACGGCCTGGCGATTCGACCTGGATTTTTATCCGGTCATCGGAGCTGGCCTGGCCGCGACGGTCGGGGAATTCGCCTGGCGCAACGAGGGGTATGAACTCGAGACACTTTACCGGAAGGTCAAGGAATCGCCTTCCGGGGCCAGCTTGCCCGTGATCCCGGAAGACCTCTCGAAGCGCATCCGCGCGGTGCTCGCCGCTCCAGAACAGGTGCGACCCGCCGGCGGCCGGGTGAAGTCACGGGGGACCTCCCAGGAGAAGTCCATCACTCCGGCGGGGCCGAGGATGGTCGGGGGGCGCCCCATGTCCGCCACCGTCTCCGCGCATTCCACTGCCTCCGTCACGCTGTCCTCCATGAAACTCGCCACGCAATCGAAACGGGGGCTCGGCCCGGACGTTCTCGAGACCTTGGCTGCGATGAGTCTGAACGTGCTGGCCATGGGGGCCCTCAGCATCGGGGGCGGGCTCGCCCTGGGGCGGGTCATCGACTTCCAGCCGATGTGGGGGACGGCCTTCTTCATCTCGACTCTGGCCCTGGGCCCCCTCGGATCGGGAACCGCATCGCTCATCTACGGTGACCCTCGAGGAGCCCTGGATCGGGTCACGGAAGCTTACAAGTGGACGGCCATCCTGGGCGGACCCGGCTTCGCTGCGGGGACTCTCCTGGGCGGTCCGGCGATCGGGGGCCTGTTCGGGGCTCCTGGTGCCGTCCCCATCGTGACTCACGCGCTGGACGGCGCCTACACGGCCGTCCGCGAGAAGTGGGCCAGGGAAGCGGCTGCTGCCGCGGCCACGGGCGATCTCTCCGTCGAAGAGGTAAAGCCGTGACACCTCGGACGCGCGTGTTTTCCTTCGGACACGGGGCGGGACGTCTGCTGTTGCCGCGCCCGTCTCAGGCTCCGCGAGCCAATCCCTGAACCTCGAGGTTTGCGGTCAGCCATGAGGCGATCTCGTGCCAGCTCTCGACCCGGATCACGCGGTGGTCGTGCTCCCCGAAGTGGCACTCTCGGTTGTACGGGTGGACCATCATGAAGGTCGTGATGCCTTCGGACGCGAGTTCCTCGACGTTGCGCGGATGGTCGTCCACGAAGTAGTCGAAGGTTCCCATCTGGCTCTTGCGCCCCTTCGTGAACAGCAGGTCGTCGAACCGGATGCCGTGATGCGCGAGCCACGCCCGCGTGACGGCCTCGGCCTTCTCAGCGGGGCGATGCGTCACGATCGAGACCTTGCCTGGCAGGGCGTTCACGAGCTCGTAGCCCGGAGTGGGCTGGAGCTGGAAGGCCTCGTCCATGCAGCGATCGAAGATGCGCTCGAGCTCCTCACGCGGGACCTGACCGTCGAAGTAGTAGTCCTTGACGTCGTCGGGAGTGAGGTGGATGCCCAGCAGGTCCCGGATGACCTCGAGCATCGGTAACAGGTGGGCGGCCAGCACACCATCGATGTCGACACCGAAGTGAAGGGAAGTGGTCACGGAGGCCTGCTTTCGAGGTGGGATGCCCATCATGGTTGTACCCTGGATCGGTCGTTTCGTGGGGATCGGGTGCGGGTACACTCGACAGGGCCCGCTCGCTACCACGCTTCCAGCGGTCGAGCCTCCGACGTCCCGTGGCAGGAGCGATGCCAGGTTCGTCGTCCCTGCACCACCTGGGCCTCAAGCCCGAAGAATCGAGGTTCAGTCTTGAATCGTGCGGCCCTGCGCATCGGCCTCCTGGCGATCGCCGCGCACCTGTCCGTCGTGCCAGCGGTCTTCGCCGAGGTGGAGTCCCGCTCCCTGGTACCGGGTGAGGTCCTGAGCCT
>JBIIHZ010000252.1:0-4066 GCA_044235265.1 Candidatus Sericytochromatia bacterium | reverse complement strand
ACCGAGCAACTCGCGGTACAGCTCGTCCGTCCAGCCCTTCACGTCCACGCGCCAGACGTCGAGGGTGGGCAGCAGCTCGTCGAGAGCCTCGTCCGGGTAGGCGCCGTTCGTCACGAGCACCGTGTATAGACCGGCCTCGCGAGCCAGATGGTTGGTGGCGATCACGAACGGAAGCCAGGTGGCAGCCTCGTTGAAGGTCCACGCGATGCCCTCGGCGCCCAGATCGCGCGCACGCACGACGACCTCGTCCGGAGCCCAGCGGTGAACGACCTCCTGCGGAGCCGATCTGCGCCAGGCCAGGTCGGCATTCAGGCAGTAGGCACATCGGAACGAGCATCCCCAGGAACCCAGTGAGAGCACGCGCGTGCCCGGACGGTAATGGTGGACGGGCTTCTTCTCGATGGCGTCCAGGGACCATGCCGCGACCTGTCCCCAGGCCATGTTCTCGATCGCGTCCCCTGTCCAGCGATAGGCCCCGCAGAAGGCGGTTTCCTCCTGCAGGTTGCAGCGCCGGATGCAGGAGAGGCACGTGGCTGCCCTAAAGAGCGGCATAGGGAGCCCCCTTACAAGATGATGACACCGCTGGATCAACAAACCCTGTCGTCGCGTTTTCAAAACCTCCCCGGGAGCCCCACCGGGAGGTCCGGGCCTGGCTGTCCCCCGGACACGGGATCCGGCGATCCGGACGACGACCCTCGCCCCGCATCGCCCCGACGATGGAGGGGCTTGGGGACGGGGAAGGAGGCGGGGATGGCGTGGCAACCGAGGCGATCGGCGGTGGGAAGGGCTGGCCGGGTGGGGTGGCACGAGGGGCTCCTCGTGGGCGCACTCCTGACGGCCTGTTCGCTCGGGTCGGGTTT
Source organism: Candidatus Sericytochromatia bacterium (assembly GCA_044235265.1). Taxonomy (GTDB): domain Bacteria; phylum Cyanobacteriota; class Sericytochromatia; order S15B-MN24; family UBA4093; genus JAYKJE01. Next base: position 3,206 of record JBIIHZ010000252.1, on the reverse strand, counting down.
GCCGGGCGGGACCCCCTCCCCTCCGGGGGGGACTTCCCCCGCCCGGCCGCAGGCCGTGCCATCCCGGGAACCGGTCCCCCCCCGGCTCGTCACCCTCGATTTCGCGAGCACGAGCGTCGCTCCCTTCGTGGATCCGACGACCGAGGACGAGCGACGGACGGGCCGCTTCGCGATGGGGCGCTGGCTTGTGAAAGACGGCTTCTACCAGCAGACGCTGGAGGCGGCCATGCCGAGCCTGTCGCTCCGGCGCTACATCGGCGCGGGACTGGGGCTGGCCGATGGCAAGGCCCCGTCACGGTACCGGATGGAGGTCACGCTCCAGGCCATGCGGCCCGTCTCGCGCCGCCCGGGTGAACTGGCCGGGGCACCCGTCGGGGTCCTCGGGATCATCCCCTACTACCTGGACTCGACGCACTACGTGCTGCTCGAAGCCGTCCAGGATCGTCTGGAGCTCTGGTTCGTGGACGGGCTCACCCCGGGCGATGCCTGGCAGGCAGATACCCATCTTCGGTTCCAGGGAGTGTCGACCCCGAGTCTCGCCGTCGGAAGGCCCATCACGCTCGCGGCCGAGGTCGACACGCGGACGGGAACGGTCCAGATCGAAGCCCAGGGCGAACTCCGGGAGGTCGTGACGGATCCCGCCTTCGTCCGGGAGGTCCCGCACGGGGTGGCGCTCGTCTCGAACGGCAACTTCGTGGGCGTGTCTCGCTTGACGCTCTCGAGCCCCGGCGAGGAATGAACCCGACCGGGATCCGGGGGAATGGCGCGGGGGGCGTGGAGTCCGCGCTACGGCTCGACCGGGCGCCCCGCCTGACCCGGTGCTGTGGCGAGTGCCAGGCGCTTGCAGCCACTGGCCTTGATCTGATCGATGAGCTGGACGACCTTCTCGTAGGCGATCGTCCGGTCAGCTGCCACGATCACGGCCAGGTCGGGTTTGTCCGTGACGGCCTGGCGAAGGCGGTCCTGCAGGCCTGCAGGAGCCAGCGCCTGGTTCTGGACCCGGATCGACCCATCGGCGAGCAACTGGACGACGAGCGAGGGGGGGACTTTCTCGGCCGCGTTGCTGGCCGGCAGTTCTGCCTTGAGGGCATCGGTGATCTGAGGAAGGAAGGCCATGACCGTCAGGAAAAGCGTGATGATCATGAAGACGTCGATCATCGGGATGATCTGGAAGTGAATCGCGTCCCGGCGCCTACGAGCCAATCGAAGCCTCCTCGGGGGTGCGCTGCTCCTTCGAGGGGCGGGTGGCCCGGCTCAGGGCCCACTCCCAGCGCTCGCTGGCCGTGTCGAGCATGTTGATGAGCATCTGGTGGCCGGCTGCCGCGACGAGTGCAACGACCAGGCTCGCGGCCGTCGAGACGAGCGCCTCGGAGATACCGGCGGACAGCTGGGCGAGCGGGTTGGTGGGGCGCGTGGTCGCCACCAGATCGAAGTTGTGGATCATGCCCGAGACGGTTCCCAGGAGCCCCAGCAGCGGGGCGATCGCCGCGATCGTCTGGATCCAGTTGGTCTTGCGCTCGAGGAGACCGAGACCCCGACGGATGGACTCCTGGATCAGCTGAAGCGGAAGGGGAGCCTCGTGCTCCACCAGGATCCCGAGGACGTCCCGGAAGGCATCGGGCTTGCCTTTGAGCTTCGTGCGAGAGAGGACCGGGTCCAGTTCGAAGGCCGAGAAGCGCCGAGCGGCGAGGCGCAAGGACCACGTGATATCCAGGATGAGCGCCACCGTGATGATCGAGGTGACGAGGATGGGAATGATCATCCATCCTCCGCCCTGTAAGACGGTGAGCAGGCGAGCCATGGCGTTCCTCTCTCGACCACGCGGGTCCTTGTCGCGGCACGGCGCGACTCGCTGTTTCATGACAGATCGCGGTCCCGGGCGTCAAGCCGCGTGACCGGCACGTTCACCGGTGGATTAAGCTCCGGTGGATGGGGGCATGGTGAGGTGCCGCCCATCGATGCCCTCTCGAGGTTTTCCTTGACCCGACCGTCCGCCCCGAAGACCCGGTTCGATCTCGTCAGCCCCGGTATCGGTCGCATCAGCGGCGGGCTCGTCACCGGCGTGCTCGGCGGGGTCGTCTGGGGGCTCGGAACGCTGGTCGACCTGCCCATGGTCCGGCAGATGGGGCTCACCAGCCTGATCATGGGGGCCATGCTGATGGGCCTCGGGGGCTTCCAGGTCTGGCGAGGGAGCCAGGCGCGGACCCGTCGCATCATGTGCCCGCATTGCAAGGAAGAGAACCGCGTCCTGGCAGACGTGACTCAGTTCCCGTGCTTCAACTGCGAGCGTCCTCTGCGTGCAGCGCCGCCATCTCGGTCGCGTCCGGGCTGAGCGGAGACGTTCCTTTTTCCATAGGCACGAATTTCACCACCACGACCGTGATGTCGTCGTCGGCCCGCGTGTGGCGGACGGCCGCGACGTCGTCGTCACCGTACACGAAGTCGTGCCAGGCCGAGAGGATCTCGGCCTTCAGGCCCTCCGCGTGCAGGTGCCCGTGCGTGGCGATCAGGTGCTCGAGACGCTCGAAACCGAACTCTTCCCCGGCGCCACTGGTCGCCTCGATGATGCCGTCCGAGTAGAAGACCAGGACGTCCCCGGGGGCCAGGAGGGTCTCACGCGGCCGGACCCTCAGGGTCGGCCGGACCCCCAGGGGATAGGAGGCCTGCTCCAGCGTCTCGACGGTGCCCGTCTCCCGGCGATACACGAAGGGGTAAAGGTGGCCCGCGTTCGCGTAGGTCAGGCGACCCTCGCGGGTGTCCAGGATCGAGTAGAAAAAGGTCATGAACCGGCGCTCGAACCGGCTCTGGTGGAGGATGCTGTTGGCGATCGACATGACCTCGCCCACCTGGTGATTGGTCAGCACCTGGGTGTGGAGACAGCTCTTGATGACCGCCATGAGAAGGGCCGCCGGGACCCCGTGGCCCGTCACGTCCCCGATGACGAGGCCGACCTCGTGTGGCCCGAGCTCCAGGAAGTCGAAATAGTCGCCACCGACCTCGGTGGAGGTATCGAGGTAGAAGTCGATGTTGAGTCGCCGATTCAGGGGGGCCGAGGCGGGGAGCATGGCCTGCTGGATGCGGCGGGCGGTGGCCAGCTCCTGCGCCATGCGGGCTCCCTCTCGCAGGTCTTCGCGCTGTTTCACGAGCGCGGCCGCCATCTGGTTGAACGAGCGGCCCAGGTCGCCGATCTCGTCCTGGCGTCCGGC
>JBIIHZ010000251.1:0-4072 GCA_044235265.1 Candidatus Sericytochromatia bacterium | reverse complement strand
ACCGGTCGCCTGTTCGCCGAGGATGTCGGAAAGGACGCCCCCTTGAAACCTGCTCTGCCCTCCACGTTGACCCACTGGCCCATCTACTGCCTGAAACTCGGCCTCTCTTCCGGTCTGGCCTGGAGGTTCTGTCAGCTGACGGGGATCCAGGATGCCGTGTCGGCGACCTTCGTGGCGGTGGTTTGCACGATGCCGACCCTGACGACCGGCTTCCGCGCCTCGTCCGAGCAGGCCATCGGCAGCCTGCTGGGAGGGGGGGTGGCCTACATGCTCATGCGCGCCGGGTTGGGCGGACCTGCCGGTCTGGCGCTGGCCGTGGGGCTCTCGGCTCTGCTGTCATATCCCGTTCGCCTGAGACCGGCGCATGTCGTTGCGGCCTTCACGGCGTTGCTGGTCATGATCACGGGCATACCCACGCCGGGTCCGAGCTTCGCCCATCGCCTGGGGGCCGTCCTGATCGGGGCCGGCTCGGCCACCCTGCTGAACTTCCTGGCCAGTGCCGTCCAGTACCGCACGATCTTCCGGAGGCGGCGAGGCCTCGTACGCCTGGCCGTCGCGGCCGCGCTCGAGGCAGGCGATAGGGGTAGCACCGATCGGGCCGATGCCCTGCTCCGGGACCTCCAGGGTGAACTGCGGGACGTGTCGCGCGAGGCCTCACACGACACCCGGATCCCAGGGCACCTCACCGAGGTCGAGATCCTGCGAGAGATCCTCGCCGTGGCCTGGGTCCAGCGGCTCGAGGCCGAAGCCGTCGATCTCAGCCCCGTGGCACGGGTCATCGAGCGCGGGGAGGCCCCGCCTCGTCCGGTCGGCACCCTTGCAACCCTGCTCACCCGCTGGTACGAGGCCGCATGCGAGCCCGACGGAACGGTACCGCCGGCCCGAGACCTTGCTCCTTCCGGCTGGTTCACGCTCGGATGAAGGTCCGGGACCGGGACGACCTCGCGGGAGCGAACGGCCGCCCCGGGTGGGGCAGGCCCGTCGCGCTCAGCGCGCAGGGGCCTCTGGCAACCCTGCCACGAGGATCGATGCCGTGGCGGGAAGCAGGACCAGGGCATTGCTGACCTCGCGGACCCATCCGGTGGCGATCTTCGTGACGACGTCACCTCCGGGCAGGACCATCGTGGTCGAGCCGCCGCCGTCCCAGTTGAGCGCCTCGACGGCCCCGAGAGACAGGAAGAGCCGGGCGAGCTCATCGAGGCTCGTGCCCATGCTGTGGCCGGGGCGCCTGCCGTCCACCGTGACCCAGAGCATCTCGCCAGTGGCCGTCATCCCGATGGCCGTCCGGGGTTCCTTGCCATGCAAGATCGTCCAGTTGAACCCCTTCAGGGCGACGGGCCTTCCCTGGTGGACCAGCAGCGGGCCGCCCTCGAGCGCATCCGTGGCCAGATGCCACGGGGCGGGCAAATGCGAGAGCCCGTCCGCCCCGGGAGTCCCGAGACGTCCGGGTCGATCTTCCCCGGCCGAGACGGAAAGCGCGGTTTGCCAGGCGAGGAGACGCTCGGTCGAGGCGGCATCCGAGCGGTTCGGATGCCCGAACAGCAGGCGACCATCGGGGAGGATACCCAGGGCAGGGCGATCGCCTCTCGCCGGGTTGAGGAGGCGTCCCCGTGACAGTACCAGCCCGATCGGATCGCCATCTTGCTTCTTTGCCACGAAGTGAAAGTACGAACCGTTGATGGCTGCCACGGCCCCGGAGTTGCGGGCGAGCCGCCGGGTCGACTGCCGCCCGGAACGAGAGCGTCCGACGGCCGGCAGGACCGCCACCCGGTACCGGCGATCCCGTGGATCGAAGCTGAGGACGTGAGCGACCAGCGGGTGCTTGAAGCGGGGAGAAGTGCCTGCGAGGCACCGGTACCGCACCCCGGGTGCGACCTGGCGATCCCGGGTGGTGCGCAGGAAAGGCGCGACGGCCAGCGCGACCGGCGGCGGGACCTTGCGGACCGCTTCCGGGGATGGCTGCAGGCCGACGTCGCGACCGGCAGAATCACGGGTCGGTTCCGGCGTGCAACTGGCGAGGAACAGGGCACCGATGACCCCGTTCAACAAGCGCGAACCCGGCAATCGCTGCAATACCGTCACTCCCGTCTCGCCAGACCTGCCTCACCAGCGTAGCATGTCCCCGTCGTCCTACCTTGGAGTCTCGTCGATGCGCTGGCCCTGGCATCGTGCCGTTCGCATTCCCGTGCAGGACGTTCAGTCCCCGCCGTCGTTCGCAGAGGCTCTCGCGGCCGCGGAACGAGAGGCCCTCGTGGCTCCGCGCCTCGTGGACGTCCTGGCGCAGACGAGGCTGGCTCTGGACGGTATCACCCACCTCGAGGGTGCCGGGGATCCGACGGCGCTCCATCACTGGGTGGATGAACTGTCGCACGCGGTCGTCGAGACGATTCCGGGTAGCCTCTGTCGAGACGGCTGCCACCATTGCTGCCATTATCCCACGGCCTTTTTCGACCTCTACCCGGGCGAGTGGGAACCGATCGCGCACCACCTGCGCACGACCTGGAGTCCGGCTCGTCTCGAGGCCTTTCTGGAGCGATTCGCCCGCGAGCACGGCCCCTATCTCGGGCTGATCAGGCTGCTCGAATACGGGTTGCGGGGCATGTTTCGCTTCCATCCGACGGCACGCCTGCTCCCCCTGTCCTGCCCGTTTCTCGAGGATGCCCGCTGCAGCATCTACGACGTCCGTCCTTTTGCCTGCCGGGCCTTCGGTCACTTCTCTGCCAGGATCGACGATCGGGACCTGCCTCACGTGTACGGGTGCAAGGATCAGGAACAGGCGCTGCTCCCCGCCCTGCGAGGGCCGGGGCCCCGCATCCAGCTGCCGGACATCATGCCGCTCTGGGAGCGCCTGGCCAGTCTCACGGGTGGGCATCGCCACGTCCTGGCCACCTGGCTCGATCGGACCTGGCGCGTCCCTGTCGTTCACCGTCGCACGTCGTGGACCCGGATTCTCGGACAGTGGCTGCGCCAGGTATGGTTCGACTCATGACTCCCAGCCATATCACTCATGAATTATTTTCAATACAAATATATTTTTAAACAAATTCATTTCGTTCAGAACCAAATTTGTCATGAATGTTTCAGATGCATATATCTTCGTAAAGAATAGATTTCATGGGTAAACGAATCGGTGCAGGGATCCGGGTGATTCCGGGTACACGATGGACGTGACCATCTCGACCTCCCCCGCGAACCGCGCCTTCCGTGTCCTGCTCGGGCTGCTCGTGTGGCTCGCGGGGTCTTTCCCTGGATTTGCCATGCCCCTCTGTTCGAGCTGCCGACAGGTGATCGACCCCGGTCCGATGGTCCGCTGGGCCGGTCAGTCCTTCCATCCCGAGCATTTCCTGTGCGCCGGATGCCGCCAGCCCATTCCCGCCGGTACCCGATTCCAGGTCCATGCCGGGCATCCCTACCATGAGCGATGTTATGTCGATCGCGTCGCGCCGAGATGCCAGGTGTGTCAGAACCCCATTCTCGGGCGTCACGTGAAGCTGCCGCGCGGTCAGGCCCACGAGGACTGCTACGAGCGGGAACTCGCGGCGGCATGTGCCAGCTGCGGGCGTGCCATCCGGGCCGGGGAGCCAGCCGTCACGCAGGAAGGGCAAACGTACCATGCGACGTGTTTCCGCGATCGCGTGGCCGAGCGGTGTGCAGTCTGTAACAGGGGGCTCGTCGGGACCTTCCTGCTGGATGGCTGGGGCAACCGGTTTCACCGGGAACACGCCACCTGCGAACACTGCGGGCGCGCGATCGGCGATCGGACCAGCCAAGGGGGCCGGATCTACCTCGATGCCCGTCGCGTCTGCGGCATCTGCATCTCGACCCAGGTCCGGAACGACCGGGATGCCGCGCCCCTGATCGAGGAGGTCCGGGCCAGGCTGGCCGGAATGGGAGTCAACGTGCCAGCTGAGGCCGCTCCGTTCCAGCTGGTCGATCGGGGTCAGCTACGCGCCTTGCTCAACCGCGCGGGGATGGGTGCAGCGAACGTATCCGGTTTCACCTCGATCCAGACCCTCATTCAGGGACAGAAGGTCGTCAGGACCGAGCGAAAGGTCTTCATCCTGCACGGGAT
>JBIIHZ010000250.1:0-4086 GCA_044235265.1 Candidatus Sericytochromatia bacterium | reverse complement strand
CGAGCCCCGCCGACACGACGAGGGCCAGGATGGCGGGCTGTGGTCCAGGCATGGGTACCTCCGGTCGAATGCTTCCGCTTGCATACCCCGACCCTGCCCATTTCGGACGCACGAGCGCGGGCTGGAGGGCGTGCTCCTCACTCGAACAGGTGAGCGGGATGGATGACGACCCGGCGCGACGGCTCTTCTCCCATGCTACGGCTCGCGAGCCGGTGGCGCTCCGCGAGCTGGTGCTGCAGGCGACGTAGATAGGCGTGACGGGGCGCGAGCTCGATCCCCTGACCGGTCTCGAGTGCCCGCGAGATACCCTCCCGCGCCTCGTCGAGGGCGTGCTGGACCTCATCCTCGCGCCCGGGGGATGGGCCCAGCAGGCGCTCGACGGCCCGCTCGATCTGGGGAATCGTGTTGGCCCTCAGCACGTGGACGGGTAGGCCCCGGGCGTGGGCATCCGCGAGCAGGCGACCGGCACTCTTGAGATGGCCCTTCAGGACGAGCACCATCTGGGCCTCCGAGAGGTGACGGACGAGCGCGACGGGCGCCCGCCGCGTCCGGATGACGCGCTCGAGGTGGGAACGGCTCACGGCATGCACGAGCAGCTGGAGGGGACGTTCGGGCGTGTACCGGGTCACGAGAGGCGGCTGCTCGCGGACCCAGTCCCCGGCGCCATCGGGCAACACGACCTCGAGGGGAGGCCCGGCCTCCGGCCCGGGGACCGGAAGGACGGGGACGAGAGCAGGCCCCCGGGTGGCAGCCCGACCGCGGCCGTCCGCCCGACCGTCCCCACGTCCGCTCATCGCGCGCAGCATGGCGTCGACGGTGGCCCCGACGTCCTCGTGGATGCGGATGTGGTCACGGTCCACCAGCTCGATCGCGACGTCGAAGGTCGGAGGCGAGCGTCGCTCGAGGACGGTCTTCTGGGTGCCCCGGCGCCGCGCCTCCTCGTCCGAGAGGGTGACGCTCTGGATCCCGCCCACGAGGTCGCTCAGGGTCGGGTTCATGAGCAAGTTTTCGAGCGCGTACCCGTGTGCCGTCCCCACCAGCTGCACGCCGCGCTCCGCGATGGTGCGGGCTGCCAGCGCCTCCTCGGAGGTCCCGATCTCGTCGATCACGATCACCTCGGGCATGTGGTTCTCCACGGCCTCGATCATGACGCCGTGCTGGTGCAGCGGGTCCGGGACCTGCATCCGCCGCGCCCGCCCGATCGCCGGATGCGGGATATCCCCGTCTCCCCCGATCTCGTTGCTCGTGTCGATCACGATGACCCGCTTGCGGCGCTGGGACGAGAGGAACCGGGCCAGTTCCCGCAGGCGAGTCGTCTTGCCGACTCCGGGACGCCCGAGCAGCAGGATGCTGCGACCGCTCTCGACGAGCTCCCGGATGGTCTCGATGTTGCCCTCGATGGCCCGCCCGACGCGGCACGTGAGGCCGACGACGCCTCCCTGTCGGTTGCGGATGCACGAGATCCGGTGAAGCGTCCGCGGAATGCCGGCCCGGTTGTCCCGGGTGAAGGACCCGATGCGCTCGACCATGCTTTCGAGGTCGTCCCGGGTGACGGCCTCCACCGTCAGGTCGAACCCGTGGGAGGGCAGGCGGACCTCGGGTGGACGACCGAGGTCGAGCACGATCTCGAGAATGGCATCCCGCTCCGGGTGTTCCCGCACGATCCGGGCCAGAGGGGCGGGCAAGAGGCCCAGCAGGAGCTCGAGCTCCTCGGCCGGACCGAGGGATGGAGGCTGGCTCATGGGTGCACCTCCTCGGGTGCGTGGACCGCGCGCACGAGACCCCGCGCCGCGCGCACGTCGGCCACGACGACGGGGTCCACGAGGGCTCGACCGGGATCCCGGGCCAGCGCCTCATGGTCCGTCGCATCGGCGCTGATTATAGCGCGCGCGACGCTGCCCATCCCGACCCCGGCGATCGCCACTCCCCGCTGACGGGCCAGCCAGGCCGTGTGGGAGTTGGCTCCGCCGGCGCACTGGACGGCGAGGCCGGGGTGCCGCTCCAGGATCTCCGCGGCCAGCTGGACCGTGGGAGCCGTGGACCGCAATCCGGCCTCGCCACTGATCGGCTTGCCATCCGCCTGGACGATCCAGCCCGAGAGGCCGAGCCAGCCCTTCACCGTCTCGATCACCGCATGCAGGGCATCCGGCGCAAGCTGGGTCGGGTTGACGCTCAGGGCGAACAGGCCGCCCGACGCCACCCACGACGTGACGGGCACCCTCCAGGCCTCCAGCGTCTCCAGCCCCCCCGTGCCCGTGTGCAACTCGAGGGCCCGGGCCCCTGCGCGGTGTACGGCCTCGAGGTCGGGAGCATGCGGATCCTGGACCAGGGCGATCGCCTCGTAGGGGCATGCGGGCACGCAGAGGCCGCATCCCACGCACCGGTCGACGACCACGTGCAGGGCCTCGTCGATGGCGTCGTGGGGACAGGCCTGCCGGCACGGGCTGCAAACGCCCGTGCAGACGCCTGGATCCTGCACGGCCAGGCGACAGTGCGGATCGTCGTCGAAGGTCGCACTGACCATGATCACGGGGGCTGCCGAGGCCCCGACTTGCCTCGCATCCCGGATGCCGGAGCAGACGGCCTCGACGGCCCCGGGCAGGGCCGCGACGTCGATCAGGTCGGCGCCAGCCAGGGTATAGACGGTGGCCAGGTACCGCAGCGCGCGCAGGTCGGTGAAATTGGCCCCTCCGATCAGCTTGAAATAGGGACGGGAGCCGTTCAGGAAGGCCTGGAACATGTGCGAAGGGTCTCCAGCGAGGGATCGGATGGACCGACGAAGGACGCTCCCGCGTCGCGCCGGGCCTCGAGCTCGGTCAGGATGGACGGGGTCACGACCTCGCCGGGAGTCAGGACGGGCAGGCCGGGCGGATACGGGGCGACGAACTCGACCGAGATCCGGCCGAGGCACTCCGCGAGCGGGCGGACGTCTCCACCTTCTTGCCAGGCCGCATCGAGCGGCAGTGCGCGCTCGGGAACGAAGACCGGAGCCGACGTGACGGGTGCGGTCACGGAAGGAAGTGCGGTCGCGATCGCCACGAGAGCCGTGACCAGGCGCTCGAGGTCGGCGGCCCCGTGCGCCGGCGTCAGCAGGGCCCCCAGGTAGCGGTCCGTCACCAGCTCGAGCTCGATACCCCGTTCCGAAAGCAGGTCGGCCACGGCCTCCGCGTCACGGCCCCAGCCCGCGGCATCGATCACGAGCCGCGTCGGGTCGAGTTCCACCCCGGGGGCAACCCGTTCCAGGCACGGGATCCCGTGCTGCGCCAGGTGAGCCCGGCATCGCTCCACGTCGCCCAGAAGTCGCCCCCAGGCCTCGGCCCCGTGACGGGCATGCTGCACGAAGGCCGCCTCGCAGGAGGCCAGCAACAGGTAAGACGGGCTGGTCGTCGTCACGGCCCGGAGCATGCGCTGGACCCGTTCCGGATCCGGGCCCTCGGGGGCCAGGTGCAGGGCAGCTGCCTGGGTGAGGGCCCCGAGCGTCTTGTGGGTGGACTGCACGACCGCGTGGGCCCCCCGGGCGATCGCTCCGACCGGGAGCCCGTAACAGGCACCCAGGTGACTTCCGTGCGCCTCGTCGACGAGCAGAAACACGCCGAGTTCGGCGGCAAGCTCGGCCCAGGGCGACAGGTCGAGACAACGACCGTGGTAGTCGGGGCGCGTGAGGACGATGGCCTTGAGGCCCCGAACGGCCCGCAACTGCGCGGCGAACTCGTCGGCCCGGGGCAAACCGGGCAAGCCAAGGTCCGCATCCCAGGCCGTTTCGAGGACCACGGGATGGATTCCTGCAAGGGCACAGCCGTGCCAGATGGCCAGATGCGACGCCCTCGGAAAGGCGATCGCCTCTCCGGGAGCCGCCACGGCCCGGAGGAGCGCATGAAGACCACCGGTCGTCCCCTGGACGAGGTAGAACGTGCGGGCGACTCCCAGCCAGGCCGCGACCTGGTCCTGAGATGCACGGATGACACCCACCGGCGCCGCGAGATTGTCGAGACCATCGAGCTCGGTGAGGTCGAGCTCCCACGGTTCTTGAAGCGCCGAGCGACATGCGGGATCGAGGAAGTTGCCACCCCCATGACCGGGCACGTG
>JBIIHZ010000249.1:0-4143 GCA_044235265.1 Candidatus Sericytochromatia bacterium | reverse complement strand
CGCCGCATCCGTCAGGTCAACCAGCAGGTCGAGGATCTCGCCTTCAAGGACGTCCACGAGCGAGTCGCGAGCACCCTCAGCCAGCTCTCGCGCAGCGAGGGCCGCCAGCTCGCCGGCAACAAGGTCCTCATCAACCTCAAGATGACGCACCAGGATCTCGCCAACATGGTCGGCTCGTCCCGTGAGACCGTGACGCGCGCCCTGAACCGTCTGCAGGACGAGGGCGTCATCTCGATCGCCCACCAGCAGATCACCATTCACCAGCCGAAGGCCCTCGGGGTCTACTGATCGCCCTGCCAGGCGTGTCGAAGGGGCCGACCTCCTGCAAGGAGGTCGGCCCCTTCGCTTCGCGGGGGGCCTGCGACGGTCGCGTTCTGCTCAGCGCACCGTGATCGTCCGTTCCGTCACGTTGTACGGGCCAGGTACTGCGCGTCCACGGGCATCGAGCAGCTCCAGCTTGATGGTGTGCGAGCCCGAGGCCAGCCCCTCGAGATAGGTCGGCTCCCAGCGCGTCAGCAGCGCGCTCTGCCCATCCACCGTCCTGCGGACCCGGTAGCCGGTTTCCGAGAGCGTCGCGTTCGTCACGTAGAAGTCGAGCAGGATCCGCTGCGCGTCGGCTCCGGCATACTCGCCCTTGGGCCGGCTGTAGGTCAGGGTCGGGGCCGAAGGGTCGAGCTTCACGCCTCCGTCGGCCTGCCCCACGGCGAAGTTCACCTGCGTGAAGGCTCCCGGCACCTTCTGGCTCTCGTGCCAGGCCGTCGAGGGGAACGCCCGGAGCGTGTGGTTCCCGGGTTTCATGCCCTTCAGCACGAAGGGCTGGCTCACGTCGTAGACCGGCTTGTAGGGTTCGTTGTCGAGGATCAGATGGACATGGGGCCCTTTCTGCGCGACGGCGTAGCCCTGCAGGTCGAACGACACGGCCAGGTCGGGACCGGCCACGACCTCACCCTCTTTCGGGCTCGCGATCGTGAGCGCGATTTTCGAGGTCCGCATGCCGGACGCGGCCGACCCGGAGGCCTCCGCGCCGGGCCTGGGATGGTCGGCATTCGCCTCGCATGCCGCATCCGGGGCCTGCTCGTGGCGGGCATGGTGATGACAACCCGTCACGAGCGCCAGAGCGACGAGGGCCTGGGCGGAAAGCACGGAACGCATGAAGCCTCCTGGAGGACGGGCCGTGGCGCGGCCGTTGGCCGGCCCGGCGGTGGGCTGGTATGATGGGGCACATTTTACCCGTTCCGGAGGCCGCGCGTGCTCGATATCAAGCTCTTTCGTCAGGATCCCGATCGCATCCGTCGGAGCCTCGCCCGGCGAGGTTCCGACCTCGATGTGGACACCGTGATCGCGCTCGACACGGCCTACCGCGAGACGCAGGCCGAGCTCGATGGTCTGCGCGCCGAGCGCAACGCGGCCTCCGAGGCGATCGCCCGGGCGAAGAAGGCCGGCCAGGACGCCTCCGAGGCGATCGCCTCCACCCGGACTCTGGGCGACCGGATCCGCGAACTCGAGACCCGGCAGGCCGAGGTCGAGCAGGAGCGGGACGCCCGCATGGCCCAGTTCCCGAACCTCGTGGACGACAGCGTCCCGGACGGGAAGAGCGAGGACGACAACGTCGAGGTCGCGCGCTGGGGCGAGCCCCGCAGCTTCGAGTTCTCGGCCCTGCCCCACTGGGAAGTCGGCGAGAAGCTGGGTATCCTCGACTTCGAGCGGGCCGTCAAGCTCGCTGGCACGCGGTTCGTGCTCTCGAAGGGACTCGGGGCCTCCCTGGAGCGGGCGATCATCAACTTCATGCTCGATCTTCATACGGGTGAGCATGGCTACACCGAGATCCGTCCACCGTACGTCGCCAACGAGGAAACCCTCTACAGCAACGGCAACCTGCCGAAGTTCGCGGACCAGCTCTTCAAGCTGGAAGGCACCCGCTACTACCTGATCCCGACGGCCGAGGTGCCCCTCACCAACATGGTGCGCGGCGAGATCCTCGACGAGGCCGAGCTGCCCATGCACCTCACGGCCGGGACCCCCTGCTTCCGCTCCGAGGCCGGTGCCGCGGGCCGGGACACCAAGGGCCTCATCCGCGTGCACCAGTTCGACAAGGTCGAGCTCGTGCACATCGTGCCGCCCGAGCAGTCCTTCGACACGCTCGAGGCCATGACGGGTCACGCCGAGCGGATCCTCCAGCTGCTGGAGCTGCCGTACCGCAAGGTCCTGCTGTGCTCGGCCGACATGGGCTTCAACTCGGCCAAGACCTACGATCTCGAGGTCTGGATGCCGGCCCAGGACAGGTACCGCGAGATCTCGAGCTGTTCCAACTGCACGGATTTCCAGGCGCGCCGTGGGGCCCTGCGCTTCCGTCGCGGCAAGCAGCTGATGAACCCGCACACGCTCAACGGCTCCGGGGTGGCCGTGGGCCGGACCCTGGCCGCGATCCTCGAGAACCACCAGCAGGCCGACGGGAGTGTTCGCATCCCCGAGGCCCTGCGCCCTTACTTGCGGGGCCGCGAGGTCCTCGAGCCCGTCGGGGCGCCGGTCGCCGCGATCCGTTAAGGCCTCGGCCCCGCGGGTACATGGCCGGCAGCATCCCCGTGGATCTGCCAGGAGGCCGCCCGTGGTTCCCGAAGCTCCCTCTGCTGCTCCCCCTCAACCTTCCGCCTTCCAGCACCCCCGTCTGGCCGAGCTGATGAAGAAGGCCCAGGGGGTACCGGGTATCGGGCAGGTCCTGATCCAGACGGTGATGGACCTGGTGCACCCCGGTGACAAGGTCCTGGCGTGCTACCACCAGTTCGACGCGACCGCGCCCAAGCCCGGGGATGCCAGCAGCAGCTTCTACACCTGCGAGGTCGTGCTGGTCACGGGTCAGTACTTCATCGGGATCAACCTGTTCCCCAAGAGCCACACCTTCAAGAAACGCAAGATCCACACGGTGACCGAGGTTCAGGTTCGCTACGACCCACCGGCTCTCGAGGACATCAAGAACGTGCAGGCTGGCAAGTTCGTGCCGGGCAACCTGACCATGCACGTGACCTTCGCCGATGACAAGGGGGCCCCCGTCGAGACCTGGTCCACCGAGTCGACGCATCCCGAGGCCATCCGGAACCTGTTCGACATCCAGCGAGTCCTGAGCAAGTGCGTCGGCTGGCCGCTCGCCCAGATCCCTGCCAGCGCCGTGAACCCGCCCTCGACCGGAGCGTAAAGTCCCGCATGAACATCATCGACTTCCTGCGAACGGCCTACCAGAAGCAGGCCTCGGACATCCACATCAAGGTCAATTCGCCCCCCGTGCTCCGCATCGATGGTCGCATCGTCCCCACGGAGTACAAGGTCCTGACTCCGGCCGATACGCGGCAGGCGCTGTATTCCTTGATGAACTCCGAGCAGCGGCAGAACTTCGAGCAGAACCGCGAGATCGACATCTCGCTCTCGATCGACGGCCTGGCCCGTTTCCGCGTGAACGTCTACTTCGAGCAGGGCAACATCGGCGCGGCCTTCCGCGTGATCCCGCTGAAGCCGCCCCTCATCGATCAGATGGATCTGCCGCCCGTCCTCAAGAAACTCGCCCTCGAGCGTCAGGGGCTGGTCCTGGTCACGGGGCCGACGGGCTCGGGCAAGTCCACCACGCTCTCGTCCATGATCGAGTTCATCAACACGACCAAGGATGTCCACATCCTCACGATCGAGGATCCCGTCGAGTTCCTTTACGTCAACAAGAAATCCGTCATCACCCAGCGCGAGCTGGGAGCGGACACCCTGACCTACCCCAATGCCATCAAGTACGCCCTGCGCCAGGATCCGGACGTCATCCTGATCGGGGAGATGCGCGATCAGGAAACGATCCTCGCGGCGGTCAAGGCGGCCGAGACGGGTCACCTCGTCATGAGCACCATGCACACGACGGACAGCGTGGGGACGGTCTCGCGCGTCATCAGCACCTTTCCCCCGCATGAGCAAGAAGGTATCCGGCAGCGGCTGGGGATCATCCTCCGCGGCGCGATGTCGCAGCGGCTCGTCCCCAAGGCGAATGGTCGCGGCCGTCGTGCGGCGGTCGAGGTGCTCGTCTCGACCCCCACGGTCCAGGATCTCATCTTCAAGAATGATCTCGAGGGGCTGTACCACGTCATCAACAACGGCCAGATGGACGGCATGCAG
>JBIIHZ010000248.1:0-4151 GCA_044235265.1 Candidatus Sericytochromatia bacterium | reverse complement strand
GCGATCGAGGCGTTCGCCCACGGCCGCGAGCGCCTCCTGGGCCGCGTCGCCCGGCACGAGACGCGTGGTGCGCAGCCAGGTTTCCTCGGTGGCGATCGCCTCCTGCTTGGCCTCGAAGCGGACCCAGCGGGCCTCGTCGACCAGGCCCAGCTCGCGCCCGAGCGGCGTCAGGCGCTCGTCGGCGTTGTCCTGCCGGAGCGTCAGGCGATGCTCGGCCCGGCTCGTGAGCATCCGGTAAGGCTCGTCGAGATCCTTCGTGACGAGGTCGTCGATGAGCGTCCCGATGTAGCTGAGGTGCCGGGGGAAGACCACGGGGTCCTGGCCCAGGGCCAGCCGGGCCGCGTTGATGCCGGCCACGATCCCCTGGGCGGCCGCCTCCTCGTAGCCCGAGGTCCCGTTGATCTGGCCGGCGGTGAAGAAGCCCGGGACGTGCTTGACCTCGAGAGTCGCCTTGAGCTGGATGGCCGGGATGTAGTCGTACTCGACCGCATAGCCCGGCTTGAGCATGATGACCTGCTCGAGGCCGGGCAACGTGCGCAGCATGCGCTCCTGGACCTCGGCCGGCAGACTCGTGCTGAAGCCCTGGACGTACCACTCGTGCGTGTCGGCCCCCTCGGGCTCCACGAAGATGGGGTGCGATTCCTTGTCCGCGAAGCGCACGACCTTGTCCTCGATGCTCGGACAGTAACGCGGACCCACGCCCTCGATGAGGCCGCGGAACATCGGGGACTGATCGAGGGCGCCTTGAATGATCGCGTGGGTCTCGAGGGTGGTGCGCGTCAGGTAACACGGGACCTGCGGGCAGGCCTCTCCGGAGGGCATGAAGGAGAGCCGCAGCTCGGGCCCCCCGCCTGGCGCGAGGTCCATCCGGTCGAAGTCGAGGCTGCGCCCATCCACGCGCGGGGGAGTGCCCGTCTTGAGGCGTCCGGTCCGCAGGCCGAGCGCATGCAGACTCGCCGTGAGGTGCTGGGCCGGGGGCTCGCCGCGGCGCCCACCCGGGGTCGCCTCGAGGCCCGTGAAGAGCTTGCCGCGCAGGAAGGTCCCCGTCGTGAGCACGACGGCGGGCGCCGACAGGACGCGCCCGTCGAGGAGTTCGACCTCGAGTCCACCCCCCTCCCGCGGACGCAGGTGGGCCACGAGGGCCTCGACGATGTCCAGGCCCTCCTGCGCGCGCAGGACCTCTTGCATGGCCCGGGCATAGCGGGCCTTGTCGGACTGGGCCCGCAGCGCCTGGACGGCAGGACCCCGGCTGGAGTTGAGCACCTTGATCTGCAGGGCCGTGCGGTCGCCGACACGGGCCATCTCGCCGCCCAGTGCATCGACCTCGCGCACGAGGTTTGCCTTGGCAGGCCCCCCGATGGCGGGATTGCAGGGCATGCTGGCGACCGTCTCGAACGAGGACGTGACCATGACCGTGCGGGCCCCCAGGCGCGCCGCCGCCAGAGCGGCCTCGCAGCCTGCATGACCTCCCCCGATGACGATGACCTCCACGCCTGGACCTCCCGACCCGCACGACGATGCCATCCGTCCATGGTAGCCACGCAGGCCGGGAGACGGAAGGTCCCCCGGGGCTCGAGGAGTTCACGATTTGTCAAGAAGCGATCGCCCCCCGGGAACCGGCGAGGGGCGCCCCGCCGCCATCTTCGCCCGTTGACTCCCCTCCCGGGATGCCGTACATTCAAATCAGATAAATCAGACCTTTTTAGTCTGATTTATGAGCGTCCCTTCCTCGCCCGAGCAGGAGCCCGACCGTGAGTCTCGAGACCCTGGTGAACCAGCCCTACAAGCATGGCTTCGTGACGGACATCGAATCCGAGACGTTACCACCCGGGCTGACCGAGGACACCGTCCGGGCCATCTCGGCCAAGAAGCAGGAGCCCGACTGGCTGCTCGAGTTCCGGCTGAAGGCCTTCCGCCACTGGCTGACGCTGACGCCGCCCACCTGGGCAAACGTCTCGCACCCCCCGATCGACTTCCAGGACATCGTCTACTACTCGGCCCCGAAGCCGAAGAAGCAGCTGAACTCGCTCGACGAGGTCGATCCCGAGCTGCTGCGGACCTTCGAGAAGCTGGGCATCCCGCTATCCGAGCAGAAACAGCTCGCGAACGTGGCCGTCGACGTGGTCTTCGACAGCGTCTCGGTGGCGACGACCTTCAAGACGAAGCTGGCCGAGGCGGGTGTCATCTTCTGCTCGATCTCGGAAGCCGTCCAGAAGCACCCCGAGCTGGTCCGGGCGTACCTGGGCACCGTCGTCCCCTACACCGACAACTACTACGCCGCGCTCAACTCGGCCGTCTTCACGGACGGGTCCTTCTGCTTCATCCCGAAGGACACGGCCTGCCCGATGGAGCTCTCGACCTACTTCCGGATCAACAACCAGGAGTCGGGGCAGTTCGAGCGCACGCTCATCGTGGCCGAGGAGCGCAGCTCCGTGAGCTACCTCGAAGGCTGCACGGCCCCGCAGTTCGACACGAACCAGCTCCACGCGGCCGTCGTCGAGCTCGTGGCGCTCGAGGAGGCGGACATCAAGTACTCGACGGTCCAGAACTGGTATGCCGGGGACGCCGACGGCAAGGGTGGCATCTACAACTTCGTCACCAAGCGCGGTCTCTGCAAGGGCGCCCGTAGCCGCATCAGCTGGACCCAGGTCGAGACGGGCTCGGCCATCACCTGGAAGTACCCCAGCTGCGTCCTGCTGGGCGATGACTCGACCGGGGAGTTCTACTCGGTCGCGCTCACGAACCACATGCAGCAGGCCGATACCGGGACCAAGATGATCCACATCGGCAAGCGCACGCGCAGCACGATCATCTCGAAGGGGATCTCGGCCGGCCGCTCGCACAACTCGTACCGCGGCGAGGTCAAGGTCATGCCGGGCGCGCGGGACGCTCGAAACTACTCACAGTGCGACTCGATGCTCATCGGCGATCGCTCGGAGGCCAGCACCTTCCCGACGCTGGACGTGGCGAACCCCACCGCCCGCATCGAGCACGAGGCCTCGACCTCGCGCATCGGCGAGGACCAGCTCTTCTATTTCGCCCAGCGAGGCATCGGATCGGAAGAAGCGATCTCGATGATCATCAACGGGTTCTGCAAGGACGTGTTCACCCAGCTGCCCATGGAATTTGCCGTCGAGGCGACCAAGCTGCTGGGACTCAAGCTCGAAGGGAGTGTCGGATGATCCGGCCCGAGGCGCCCATCCTTCTCGAAGTCCGCGGACTTCATGCCCGCATCGGGGACGTCGAGATCCTCAAGGGGCTCGATCTCACGGTCCGCGCCGGCGAGATCCACGCCATCATGGGGCCCAACGGGTCCGGCAAGAGCACCTTCTCGAAGGTGCTGGCGGGCCACCCCGACTACGAGGTCACGGCAGGCACCGTCACCTTCCTCGGGCAGGACCTGCTCACGATGGAGCCCGAGGACCGGGCCCGAGCCGGGATGTTCCTGGCCTTCCAGTATCCGATCGAGCTGCCCGGGGTATCGAACGCGGCCTTCCTGCGGCTCGCGTACAACTCGGTTCAGGCCGCGCGCGGCGGGGAAGAACTCGACCCCCTGGAGTTCGACGATTTCATCCGCGAGAAGTGCCAGGTCGTCGAGATGAATCCCGCGTTCCTGGACCGCAGCGTCAACGAGGGCTTCTCGGGTGGCGAGAAGAAGCGCAACGAGATCCTCCAGCTGGCCGTCCTCGAGCCGGCCCTGGCCATCCTCGACGAGACCGACTCGGGACTCGACATCGACGCCCTGCGCGTCGTGTCCGCCGGGGTCAACCAGGTCGCCACGCCCGACCGCGCGATCGTCATGGTCACGCACTACCAGCGGCTGCTCGACCACATCCAGCCCGATTTCGTGCATGTCATGGCCGCGGGTCGCATCCTGAAGACGGGTGGCAAGGAACTCGCCCTCGAGCTCGAGGAGCGCGGCTACGACTGGATCAAGGCCGACGCCGGAGTCCTCCGATGAGCACGACCGCCACGGCCCTCGACGGCCTGCGCGACACGCTGCTGGCCGCCATCCCGGCGTCGGACCGACCGGGGGCATCCGGTGCCCGCGAGCGCCTGCTGTCGCTCGCCCTGCCGACTCCTCGTACCGAGGGCTGGCGCGCCGCGCCGCTGGCTGGCACCTTCCCCGCGGTCCTGACGGCGGCTCCCGC
>JBIIHZ010000247.1:0-4164 GCA_044235265.1 Candidatus Sericytochromatia bacterium | reverse complement strand
GACGTGACGGTCAACGATCCGGAGCGATCCAAGCAGTACGGGCTCGACAAGATCCGCGCCGGCAAGGCCTGGGATCTCACCCGGGGCAGCGAGCAGGTCGTCATCGGAATCGTCGACTCGGGCGTCGACACCGACCATCCGGACCTCAGGGCCAAGCTCCTGCCTGGCGTGAACACGGTCGATCCGACCCTCTCGGTCCGGGACGACGTGGGCCACGGCACGCACGTCGCGGGCATCGCGGCTGCCAGCACGAACAACGGCGTGGGCATCGCGGGGATCGCGAGCCAGTGCAAGGTCCTGCCCGTGAAAGCCCTCAGCACCGCCTTCGGCTCGGTCTCGTCCGTGGCCCAGGGCGTCATCTGGGCCGTCGACCACGGAGCGGACGTCATCAACATGAGCCTCGGCATCAACGAACCGAGCGAGGTGCTCACGAACGCCGTCCAGTACGCGCTCTCGAAGAACGTGGTTCTTGTCGCGACGATGGGCAACAAGAACGTCGAGGCCCCGCGCTACCCGGCCTCGATCCCGGGCGTCATCGCGGTGGGCTCGACCGACAGCACCGACCGGAAGTCGCGCTTCTCGAACTACGGGGCCTGGATGAGCGTTTCGGCTCCGGGCACGGACATCTTCTCGACATTCCCGACCTATCCCGTGAGCATCCCCGCGAGCAACGGCAACGCCGGTTACGAGTACATGTCCGGCACCTCGATGGCCGCTCCGCTGGTGACGGGCCTGTGTGCCCTGGTTCGCTCGAAGCACCCGGACCTGGCACCGGCCGAGGTGAAGCGACTCATCGAGCGGACGGCCGTCGACCTCGGCGATCGGGGGGCAGACAAGATGTTCGGGAACGGCCGCATCGACGCCTTCGCGGCGCTCTCGAAGTAGGAGGCCACAAGATGCGCTTTTCCACGACCCTCTCGCTTCCCCTGGCCCTCTCGCTGCTCGCGGGATGCGGTCTCTCCGGTCAGAACGGGATGCCCGGCACCTCGGGCTCCTCGCTCGATCCGGCGCGGTTTCGTGCGGACGGCGTGAACCGCACGCACGTGCTCGTGCGGTTTCGTGATGGCCTGAGCACGCTGGACGCCAGCGCCTTCTCCGGGCGCCACGGCGTGCGGCTCACCCGGAGCATCCCGGCGCTGAACACGGCCCTCGTGACGGTCTCGGGGAGTCCCGAGGAGACGATCGCCCGCCTCGCGCGGGACCCGGCCGTCGCCCACGCCGAGGTCGACCGCGCCGTGGCGCTCGACGACGTTTCGGTCAACGACCCGCGGCGGGGGGAGCAGTACCCTCTCGACCGGGTCCAGGCCGGAAAGGCCTGGGAGATCACCCGGGGCAGCGACCAGGTCGTCGTGGCGATCATCGATACGGGCATCGACCTCGGGCATCCCGACCTGAAGTCCAAGCTGGTCGCGGGCACGAACACGATCGAACCGGGCTCGCCGCCCCGCGACGACCGGGGTCACGGCACGCATGTCGCGGGCATCGCGGTGGCGGCGACGAACAACCGCGAGGGCATCGCCGGCCTCGCGAGCAACTGCCGCCTGATGCCCGTGCGCGTCACGGGCAACCAGGGCGGGACCACCGGATCGGTCGCCGCCGGCCTCGTGTGGGCGGCCGACCACCGGGCGGACGTCGCCAACATGAGCCTCGGCTTCTACGAGGAGAGCGACACGCTCAGGCGTGCGGTCGACTATGCCCTCTCTAAGAACGTCGTGCTCGTCTCGACCATGGGCAACGACCGCCAGGAGAAGCCCCGGTACCCGGCCGCCTACCCGGGCGTGATCGCCGTGGGTTCGACGGACGCCCGGGACCAGCGGTCGGGTTTCTCGAACTACGGGTCCTGGATGAGCGTCTCGGCGCCCGGGAAGGACGTCCTCTCGACCTTCCCGACCTACACCGTGCGGCTGGTCAACACGCCCGGCTACGGGTTCATGACGGGCACCTCGATGGCCGCTCCGCTCGTCTCGGGCCTCTGCGGGCTGGTGCGGTCGAAGCACCCCGGCATGGCGCCTGCGGAGGTGAAACGGCTCATCGAGGAGACGGCCAGGGACCTGGGCGACCCCGGACCCGACGTCCATTACGGCCACGGGCGGATCGACGCCTACGCAGCGCTGTCACGCTGACGGCATGGTCATGGCCGCGTAGGCCACGGGAAGGTCCGGATAGCGCGTTTCGATGCGTGCGGGGGCATCCTCGACCTCGCGCACGTAGCGCGGCGGGCAGGCGGTGGTGGTGGCGATCGCCACGTGCGTCCCCTCCCGGGCACACGAGGGTCATCCGGGTGTGTAGAATCCATTAAGTTTCAACCGAGTCGCGACAGGATCCGGGGAAACGGGGCAAATGCACATGGGAACCCGTTCGTGGTAGGCACGGGTTCGAGCGGAGTCGCGCGATGCCCATTCACGCCAAGGTCTCGGGAACGCCCATCTGGCAGATCCCCGGTCAACCGGTGCCGTCCGACCGGGAGTCCCCGGCAGCCTCGACCGCACCGGATCAACCCCCTTCCCGCGCGGCAGACCCTCGTCGCCAGGATGAACGCGGGTCCACCTTGAACCCCCTCGAACGCCTGCGTCTGGCCGCCTTGCAGGTCAGCGCGCCCGCCCCGCCACCGATCGTTCCCCGGCCCTTCCAGAACCGGCGCGACCGCTCTTCCTGATCAGGATTGCAGTTCTTCCACGTCCACACGTCCGGACGCCTGATCGAGAAAGAGGGCCGTCCAGACCGTCTCGACGTCCGGCTCGGTCCAGAGCACCCGGTGACGGGTGTGGGCCGGTAGCCAGACCCGATCGCCCGGACCGAGTTCCAGCACCGGCATCCCCTCGATCTCCAGTCGGGCCCGCCCCGAGACGACCTGAACCCACTCGTGTTCGTCCTGGTCGTACCAGAACCCCTCCGGAGATCGATGCCCGTACGAGACGATCCGCTCGAGACGTCCCCCGGGCCAGCGCAGCAGGGTCTCGACGTGTTCCTCACTGGAGGTCCCGGTAGGATCCTGCAGCCGGTCATCCGCTTCCATGCCCCCGTCCCTTCGCCCCTGGCAGCCCGAGATAGCCGCCGTGATTGATCGCCTACCCGCGGAGGGTACATGTCAGCCATGAAGACCTCGCGTCAAGCCCTTGCAACCCGAACCCGGCGATACCGGTGGCTTGTTCCGCTGTCTGCCACCGTGCTGGCGTCCTGTCAAAATCCGGGCTCCCTGATCCAGCCCAGGAGCCAGGGTGAGACCCTGCTGCAACTGCCTTCGACCGTGCTCCGCAACCCTGCACCGACGCCGGCACCCGGCCAGCCCATCAGCCGGGAAAACCCACTGCTCGACAGCCGTGAGAACCCACTGCTCGACAGCCGGGACAATCCCCTGGTCGACCGTCGCGAAAACCCGCTCGTCGACCTGAACCAGCTCCTCGCGAACAATGCGGGCGGTCTCGTCTCCAACCAGGCGGCCAGCCTCAGCGGCCAGGCCTGGGTCGCCTCGAGCCTGGTATCGAATGCCGCCGCCGGGCTCGTTTCGAACGGAGCCGGCCTCTTCCGGATCGCAAACCTCGCGGAAGTGCCGCTCCAGCGCGCACTCGTGTACCTGTCGGACACGCGCGAACGTCCGTTCCTGGACCCCGAGACGGGTCAGATCCTGGCGACGACCACGGATGAGAAGGGGGCCTTCAAGTTCGCGAAAGCTCCTGCCAGTGCCTCCGTCGTCGTCAATGCCGTGCTGTCGGGAAATCGGCGCCTCGTGGGTTTCCAGATTCCACGCGAGAAGCAGGAATCCACGCTGCGGCTGGATCTGGCCAGCACGCTCGTGACCGAGTTCCTGCGCGAACGCGCGCTCGAACGCGCGGCGACGGCGTCACTGGGCGATCTCGATCCGGGGCTCCAGGCTCTTCCGGAACTCACGCGCCTCACCCAGGAGGGCCTCGCGAGCGGCTCGCTGGCCGTCCCCGACCTGCGGGTGGGACGTATCCCCGAGATGAATCGCGCCTACCTCGTGGGTTTCGCGTCGAGGCTGCCGACCCTGCGGCTTCGCTGGGAAAGCCTGCTCGGGGAGCCGCTCACGGTCATCGAGACGCTCGCCGGGAGCATCCCGGGCTTCCGGGGAGACGGTAAGCCTGCGACGGAAGCCCGATTCGCGAATCCCTCGAGTCTCGCGCGTTCGTCCGACGGGGGCTGGCT
>JBIIHZ010000246.1:0-4173 GCA_044235265.1 Candidatus Sericytochromatia bacterium | reverse complement strand
CGACATGCTGCGGTACCACCGCTTCACGATCGGCTGGGCCTGGGCGTCCGATTACGGCACCTCTGATCACGAGGACGAATTCCAGGCGCTCCTGGCCTACTCGCCCTACCACCGGGTCCGCGAGGGTGTGGCCTATCCTCCGACGCTCGTGCTGACGGGCGATCATGACGATCGCGTCGTGCCGCTGCACTCGTTCAAGTTCGCGGCGGCGCTGCAGCATGCCCAGTCGGGGCCTGCGCCGGTCCTGCTTCGCGTCGAGACCCGTGCCGGTCACGGCGCGGGCAAGCCCACGAGCAAGCTCATCGAGGAGGCCGCCGATCGCTGGACCTTCCTCTGGCATCACCTGGCCCCACGGGCTCGCGGTCGCGAATGGAGGCAGATGCGTTGAGTCGCGGACATATCCACATCACCCCCGAGATCGGGGACTACGTCGAACGCCACGGGATGCGCGATCGCCCCGAATGGGCCACCCTTCGCGCGATCACGGCGACCCACCCCCGGGCGAACATGCAGATCAACCCCCTGGCCGGACAGTTCATGGCCTGGCTGGTGGGCGCACTGGGTGTGCGGCGGATCCTCGAGATCGGCACCTTCACGGGCTACAGTGCCATGGTCATGGCGCAGGCCCTGGGGCCCGATGGTCGCGTCGTGTGCCTCGACGTCTCGGAGGAGTTCACGGCGATCGCCCGTGCCCACTGGGAGGCGGCCGGTCTTTCGGACCGGATCACCTTGCACCTGGCGCCTGCTCTCGAGACGCTCGCGCGCTTCCGCGCCCTGGGCGAGGTGCCCTTCGATCTGGCGTTCATCGACGCCGACAAGGAGAACTACGCCGCCTACGTGGACCACGTGCACGCCCTCTTGCGTCCCGGCGGCGTGGTGCTCGTCGACAACGTGCTGTGGTCGGGAAACGTCGCCGACCCGGAGATCCGCGATCCGGAGACGGATGCCCTGCGAGACCTCAATGCGGGCCTGGTGGGGGATGCGCGGTGGGACCTCGTCATGTTGCCCATCGCCGACGGTCTGACGCTCCTGCGCAAGCTCTGAGCGTGGTCCGACCGACCCTTGCGGAGGAGGGCCTGCGGGGCCAGGATACCCGCGGGCCAGGCCCGGAGGGGGGTTCCATGAAACCGGAAGTCGAGGTTGCCACGGGGGTGCGCAGCGTCCTGGAGGCCGTCGAGGGTCTCCGGTTCCCGCTCACGCGCCTGCAACTCATCGTCGCGCGCGGCGAGCGGTGGGTCGATCTGACCGGACACGATCCGCGCACCCTGGGGGCCATGCTCGGCCCCCTCGAGGAGACGACCTTCGCCTCGCCGAGCGACCTGGTCGAGCGTCTCGAACACCTGGTCTGAGCGCTGGAGGCGCTTTCCGGGTATAAGAGGAGATATCCTTCCCGCAACGAGGCGTTTTCCGGCATGGCGCTCATCAAGTCCAGCCAGCTCGTCCAGACCGGCACCGCCGTGGTGGCCGGCGATCGCCTCGTGCCCGAAGCCGAGTTGCCGGCTCCTCTCCGGGAGGAAGCAGCCACGGCCGGCGACTTCGAGGCGGATGGCTCCGGGTTCGACCAGTCGGACGTCGATCATCTCCCGGATGAGGAATCGTTCGAGACGGAGATCCCGCCCGACGTGGATGAAGAGGCCTCGGACGGGAACCCGGCGGAGGCCTGGTCCGACGAGGATCCGGAGGCCGAGGATGACGATCCGTCTCCCACGAGTGCCGTGGCGGATATCTGGGACACCTACACGCACGAGCGGGACTCCCTGCTCCAGGAGGCCGCCTGGCGTGCCGATTCGGAGGCCGAGGAGGCGCGTCGAGAACTGGGGGCGCCGGATGCGTCTCTCGAACTCGACGAGGCGGCCGCCGCCATCCGGGCCGTGTATCCCGAGGGGTCTCAGGCCCATGACCAGGCCATGGAGGCCGTCGTCCCGCGCGTGGAGGCGCAGGCGGCCGCCGGTCTCGAACGTGCGGGCCTCCAGGCCATGCACGATGCCCGCTGGCGGGAACTCGCCACCGTCGAGGAGCAGCTCGCCTCGCTCGTGGACAACCACGCCCGCCGGGTCATGGCCGACCCGCCGCCCGAGTTCATCCTCCAGACCCTGCTCGCCGAGCGCGAGACCTATCTGGCCGAGGCCCGGTTACAGGCCGAGCAGATCCGCCAGAACGCCGAGGCCGAGGCCGCACGCATCGTCCACGAGGCGCACGCCCAGGCGGCGCGTACCGTGCTCGAGGTCGAGACCCAGCGCCAGCAGATGCTCGAGGAACTCCGGCAGACGGGATACGCCGAGGGCTACCAGGAGGGCCGCAGCCAGGCCGACGAGGAGGGCGCGAAGCACCTGCGTCAGGGCCTGGACACCCTCAACAAGCTTGCCGGTCTGGTCGAGTCGGCCGCGGCCCGCGAGGAGGAGAAGCTCCTCAAGCTCGCACTCGGCATCGCCGAGCGCGTCATGATGACCCAGCTCGACGTGCATCGCGAAACCGTCCTGAGGGCCATGGACGCCGCCGTCGCCAAGGTCTCTGACCTCGAAGAGGTCGTCGTGAAGTTCCACCCGGACGACGAGGATATGGTGCGCTCCCGCGAGGAGAACATCCGCGACCGTCTCCGGAACGTCCGCAAGGTCGATTTCCAGGCCTCGCCCAAGATCCAGCCCGGCGGAGTGTTCATCGAGACGGCCTCGGGCACGGTCGACGCCCAGATCCGCACCCAGCTCTCCGTCATCCAGGAAGCCTTCGACGCGGTCCGCCGCGAGTACGACAAGCCCACCTGACGCCGGAGGTTGTGCGAATGGCCGTCGAATCCCGTTCCTTCTCCTACGAGGCTTATTCCTTCGCCCTCAAGGACACCGTGCCCATCCGGGCCCGCGGTCAGGTCGTCCAGCTCATCGGGCTGGTCATCGAGGCCGTGCTCCAGGGCGTCCGCGTCGGCGAGCTCTGCTACATCTACTCCATCGACCGCTCGCGCGTCTTCCCGGCCGAGGTCATGGGCTTCAAGGCCCGCCGCGTCATGCTGATGCCTCTCGTCGAGATCGAGGGCCTCGGCGCCGGCTGCGAGGTCGCCGCCACCGGCCGGATGGTCTCGGTCAAGGTGGGCCCGGGCCTGCTCGGTCGCGTCGTCGATGGCCTCGGCAATCCCATCGACGGCAAGGGGCCCCTCATCGCCGAGACGACCTACCCCCTCATGAACCCGCCTCCCAACTCGATGACCCGCAAGCGCATCGACACCGTCATGCCCACCGGTGTCCGGGTCATCGACGGCTTCCTCACCCTCGGCGAGGGCCAGCGCATCGGCCTCTTCGCCGGTTCGGGCGTCGGGAAGTCCACGTTGCTGGGTCAGATCGCCCGCAACTGCAAGGCCGATATCTCCGTGCTATGCCTGGTCGGAGAGCGCGGTCGCGAGGTCCGCGAGTTCATGGAGGAAAGTCTCGGGGAAGAGGGCCTCAAGCGCTCGGTCGTGGTCGTCGCCACCAGCGACACCTCGAGCCTCATGCGCTTCAAGGCTCCCCTCGTCGCTTCGAGCATCTCGGAGTACTTCCGCGACCAGAACCTCCGGGTCTTCCTGATGATGGACTCCATGACCCGCTTCGCCATGGCCATGCGCGAGATCGGCCTCGCCATCGGGGAGCCCCCCGCCCAGAAGGGTTACACCCCGTCCGTCTTCGCCCTCATCCCCAAGCTCCTCGAGCGTGCCGGCACCAGCGACAAGGGCTCCATCACGGCCATCTACACCGTCCTCGTCGACGGCGGCGACATGGACGAGCCCATCGCGGACTGCGTCCGTGGCGTCCTTGACGGCCACATCGTCATGCTGCGCTCCATCGCCTCGCAGGGCATCTTCCCGGCGATCGACGTCCTCCAGAGCGTCAGCCGTCTCATCCAGTTCCTGGCCACCAAGGAGCATTACCGCGCCCAGATGAAGGTCCGGCAGATCATGGCCGACTACAAGGAGGTCCAGGACCTCCTGAACATGGGCGCCTACGTCCGGGGCACCAACCCCAACTTCGACAAGGCCATCTCCCTCTGGGACCAGATCAAGAGCTTCCTCAAGCAGGGCATCCACGACAACGACCCCTACGAACAGACCATCAAAACGATCCTGATGCTCGGCTCCGACACCTCCGCCGCCTCCATGTTCGGGTGACGGGCCGGGCGGGGGGATTTGCGGTTTACGTCCTCGGCCGC
>JBIIHZ010000245.1:0-4179 GCA_044235265.1 Candidatus Sericytochromatia bacterium | reverse complement strand
TGGTGGCCCAGCTCCCGCCCGTATCCACCGACGAGGACGCGTGGCGTCAGGCCTATGCGTGCTTCCAGGCTCTC
Source organism: Candidatus Sericytochromatia bacterium (assembly GCA_044235265.1). Classification (GTDB taxonomy): domain Bacteria; phylum Cyanobacteriota; class Sericytochromatia; order S15B-MN24; family UBA4093; genus JAYKJE01. The sequence continues at coordinate 4,105 of JBIIHZ010000245.1, read as the reverse complement.
CAGCCTCCCCGCCCCGGGGCCGCGAGCATCACCTTGCGGATCCACTCCGCCAATCGTCCGGGCACCTGGTCGGTCTGGCTGGACGATCGCTGGCCGGGCAGGGTCACGACGGGTCACCGCTGGACGTTCGGGAACCTGGCCCCAGGACTGCACCGGCTCTTGCTCCGCTCTGACGACGGCACCTCACGCCCGGTGATCGTCCCCTCGCTCCTCGAGGGGGAAGCTCGCCTCGTCGAGGTGGAGGCCGACCGCCCGGAGATCGATCCGCACCTGGCGAGTCGACAGGATGCGTCCAGAGGGGCCAGGTCGGGTACAAGGATGAACAGGTCTCGGCCTCACGGAGGATAGCGTGCCGTCAATCGGGGATGTCGCACCCATCGACGTGCAGCGGGTCACCATCCCGGACACGGCGACCTGGTCGTCCCTGGAATCCGGCGCGTTTCCCGGGGTGGTGCAGGGAGACCTCGTCATCCAGGTCTGCCACGCCGTGGTCAGCCTGCCGGAGGTGGTGCTCGGGGACGACCTGCAGCGAGCCTCTGCCTGGGGCATCACGGCGCTGCTGGCAGGGATGGTCGAGGAGGCCGAACGGGAAGGGGCAGAGGCCGGAAGGCGATCGCATGTCGTGAAACTCGGAGCGGGCCGGCTCCTCGAGACCTTCATCCAGGACGAATACCACGTGTACCTGGCAATCCAGTCCAACTCCGGCGGCTCCCTGCAACTGGAGGTGAGTGTCCGGTGGCGAGACCTGGTGGCGGTGGTGGAACGGATCGTTCAGACGATCCTGACTCTGCTCGATCGCCGGTCGACCGACCCGGAGGACGTGGCCCCGCGCAGCCGCTTCCTGGGGAACTGGGAAGCCCTCCGGACGCGAGCGCTCGCCGTGGACGGACACCTGACGATCCCGCGCGAGACAGACGACCCCCTCGCCGACGCCTGAGTCGGCTGCGTCCGTCCCCGACGGAAAGGAGTGCGCGACGTGCCGAGCCCGGAGGACCCCGTGACGAATGAAGTCCGCATGCAGCGGCTGGACGACCTCGTGCGCGGGGTGAACATCCAGAGCCGGGAACGCACCGAAAAGCGCAAGAACCGCAGGGTGGCGATGGATGTCGCCATCGAGATCGAGATGGCGCAGACCATGGGTGTCTATTCCGGACGCCTGAAGGACATGTCGACGACCGGGATCCGGATCAGCATCCCGGACATCACGGCCCGACAGATCACGGGCCCCATCTACGTGAATCTCCCCGTGGGCCCCCGTCGCTACCGCGTCGAGCTCGAGGCGATACGCCAGGACTCGGAAGGCGTGGGCGCTCGCTTCACCAACCTGGACCCGCGGCTCTCGAGCATGATCTGCCGCCACGTCTTCACGGAGCTGAGACGGGCTCAGAGCTTCCTGATCCGGTGAGGTCTCCACGACGCACCGGACGCGCAAACACCTGCTCGAAAGCCTCGATCAGGTCACTCCGGACGGCATCGAGCGAGACCGGCTGGCCAAGGAGGCCCTCCAGGCTCGTCATGACCTCGGCCGTCAGGCCACAGGGACGGATCGCATCGAATCCGCCGACGTCGTTCGAGACGTTCAGCGCGAAGCCGTGGTACGTGACCCACTTCCGCACGGCCAGACCCACACTCGTGACCTTGCGATCGCCGACCCAGACGCCCGTCAGGCCGGAGCGGCGCCCGGCCTCGACCCCCTGCCGGGCGAGTGCCCGGATGTTGATCTCCTCGAGGTTTCTCAGCACCCGGTGCAGGTCGCGCTCGGACTCTTCGAGGTACATGATCGGGTAGCCGACGATCTGCCCGGGGGCATGATGCGTCGCTTCGCCCCCCCGTTCGACGGGAAAGATGGGGAATCGTCCGGCATCGAGGACATCGGATTCGATGGTGGCCTTGCGCCCGAGGGTGATGACGGCCGGATGCTCACACAGCAGGAGCACGTCGCCGGACTCACCCGCCGCGACGCGCTCCACGAGCTGCTTCTGGAGTTCCCAGACCTCCGCGTAAGGGCGGAGGCCCAGGTCAACGACCGTGACCGACCGGGTCGCGGTTGAGGACATGGATCGCCTCTCCGAGTGCGGCCTTGGCCGCTTCCATGATGCCCTCGGCCAGCGTGGGATGGGCATGAACCGTGAGGCTCAGATCCTCGAGGCATGCCCCCATCTCGAGAGCCAGGCCGGCCTCCGCGATGAGATCCGTGGCCGAGGGCCCCACGACATGCAGGCCCAGGACTTCGTGGGTCCGGGCATCGGCCACGACCTTGATGAAGCCCTCGGTCTCGAGGGCCGTCATGGCCCGCCCGAGCGCGGCAAAGGGGAACTTGCCGATCTTGACCTCGTGCCCCTCGGCTCGCGCCTGGGCCTCGGTCCAGCCCACCGAGCCCACCTCGGGATCGGTGAAGACCACGGCCGGGATGGCGCGCACGTCGTACGCCGACGCATGTCCGGCGATCGCCTCGGCGACGACCTCGGCCTCCTTGCTGGCCTTGTGCGCCAGCATCGGCTGACCGGCGCAGTCGCCGATGGCCCAGATGCCGGGGACCTTCGTGCGCCGCTGGAGGTCTGTGCGGATGAACCCCTGAGCATCGAGTTCGACGCCGAGGCGTTCGAGCCCGAGCCCCTCGACGTTGGGGCGGCGCCCCACCGTCACGAGGATCCGGTCACACGCGATCTCGGAAACCTGTCCGGCCTTCTCGAGCCGCACGACCGCCCCGGCAGCCGTCTCGCTCCAGTCAAGCGCTCTGGCCCCGAGATGGACCTCGACCCCGAGCTTCTTGAGCTTCCGCTGGAGAATCTGGGCGACCTCGGGATCGAAGCCGGGGAGCACCTGGTCGGCGCGCTCGAGGACCGTGACGCGGCTACCCAGCTTGGCGAGCATCGTCCCCATCTCGAGGCCGATGTAGCCCCCCCCGATGACGACGACCCGTCCAGGACGCTCGTTCAGGCTCAGGGCTTCGGAGGACCCGATGACGCGCTCGCCGTCGATGGCAAAGCCCGGGATCTCGATCGGCCGCGAGCCCGTCGCGATCACGAGATGCTCGGCCTCGACCCGCACGGGCCCCTCAGCCGTCGTCACCTCGAGCGTCCCCGGGGCGACCAGACGCGCCTCACCCGACATGACCTGGGCCCCGTTCCCCTTCACGAGGGTGCCGATGCCGCTCGTCAGCTTCTGGACGATGCCGTCCTTCCAGCCGATGAGCTTGCCCCAGTCGAGCCGCGGGTTCTCGACCAGGATGCCCATGGTGTCGGCGTGCTGGACCTTCTCGAAGGTCTTGGCCGCCGTGATGAGCGCCTTGGACGGGATGCAGCCCACGTTGAGGCACACGCCGCCGAGGTTGCCGCGTTCGATGAGCAGGGTCTTCTTGCCGAGCTGCCCGAGGCGGATGGCACAGACGTACCCGCCCGGACCGGCCCCGATGACGGCGACCTCGACCTGGATGGTGGTCATCGCGACCTCCTAGACCATCTCGAGCAGCAAGCGACCGGGCTGCTCGAGCAGACGGATGACGTGGTTCGTGAAGTCGGCCCCGACGGAGCCGTCGACCACGCGGTGGTCGAAAGACAGCGCCAGGTTCATCATGTGGCCGATGACGATCTGTCCGTCGCGGACGACGGGCCGCTCCTGGATCTTCATGATGGCCAGGATGCCGACCTCGGGATGATTGAGGATGGGAGTCGCGAACAGCCCGCCCACCGAGCCGATGCTCGAGAGCGTGAAAGTGCCTCCCCGGAGCTCGTCCGGCAAGCTGCGACCGACCCGGGCCCGCTCGGCGGCATCCTGGACCTCGCGTGCGAGCTGCAGGATCCCCTTGCGGTCCACGTCCTTGATGACGGGCACGACCAGGCCCTGCTCCCCGGCGACGGCGATCCCGAGGTTGTAATAGCGCTTGAGGACGATCTCCCCGGACGCATCGTCCAGCGACGCGTTGAGGTGGGGGTACTTCTTCAGGGCCGCGACCACGGCCTTCATGATGAAAGGCAGGTAGGTCAGCTTGACGCCCTCGGCCTGGGCCTGGGCCTTGAGCTCGGCACGCAGCCCGATGAGCTTCGACGCCTCGAGTTCGTCCATGTAGGTGAAGTGGGGAGCCGTGAACTTCGACTGCACCATC
>JBIIHZ010000244.1:0-4212 GCA_044235265.1 Candidatus Sericytochromatia bacterium | reverse complement strand
GTCGCGGGGGCCGTGCCCAGGGCGGGGACGAAGTCCTGCCCCGTGAGCGTCCGGTACAGCTCCAGATAGCGCGAGGCGACCTCGACACGGATCGTGTCGTCGAGGACGGGCAGGGGGCCTTCACCCGTGAAGCCGCGGTCCCGGAGCCATTCGCGCAGGAATTCCTTGGACAGCTGCTCGGGCTTCGCGGGGTTGGCGGCATACGACGTGGCATACCAGTACCGGCTCGAGTCCGGGGTGTGAACCTCGTCGATGAGCGTGAGCTGGCCATCGATGAAGCCGAACTCGTACTTGGTATCCACGAGGATGAGGCCGCGCTCGGCCGCATGGGTGGTGCCGCGTTCGAAGAGCTCGAGCGCCGTCCGGACGACCCGGTCCCAGGCTTCCGTCCCGCCGACGAGCTCCGCCGCCGCGGCGTGCGTGAGAGGCAGGTCATGGCCCTCGGCGGCCTTGGTGGTGGGCGTGACGATGGGGGCGGGCAGCTTCGCGTGTTCCGTCAGTCCCTCGGGCAAGGCGATCCCGTACGAGGACGTGAAGCGTCCGGCGACGTGGTCCCGCCAGGCCGAACCCGTCAGGTAACCGCGCACGATGACCTCGACCGGCAGGGCCTTCGCCTCGCGGGCGACGGTGACGCTCGCGTCGGGGACCGAGACGAGGTGCGTGGGCACGAGGTCCTGGACCTGTCTCATGAAGAAGGCGGCCAGCTGGTTGAGGACCTGACCCTTGAAGGGGATGAGCTCGGCGAACACGCGGTCGAAGGCCGAGATGCGGTCGGTGGCGACCAGCACGCGGACATCGCCCAGGGTGAAGCAGTCGCGGACCTTGCCGCGCTGGACGGGGCCCAGCTCGGGGAGCTGGAGGCCGGCCAGGCCGCGGTCGAGTTCGGCGATCAGGCGTTCACGGTTCACGTCGGGTCTCGCTTTCTGTGCGGAGTGAAGGACGGGGATGGGGAAACCTAGAAGTGTCCGAAGCAGCGCTCTCCGGTGAAGACCATGGCGAGGCCCTGGTCGTTGCAGGCCGTGATGACCTCGGCATCGCGCATGGACCCTCCGGGCTGGACGATGGCCGTCACGCCCGCGGCCGCCAGGGCGTCGATGGCGTCCCGGAACGGGAAGAAGGCATCCGAGGCGACGGCCGCGCCATCGAGGACATGGCCCTTCTGTCGGGCCTTGGCGATCGCCTGCTCGACGGCTCCCACGCGCTCCTGCTCGCCGGTCCCGACGGCGAGCGTCTGCCCGTCTCGCACGAACACGACGGCGTTCGAGCGGACGCCCGTGGCGACGTACCAGGCCAGCAGCAGATCCTGGAGCTCCCCGGGTGAGGGAGACCGCTCGACGCGGACACCGCCCGAGACCGGGTTGCGGATGAGGTCGTCGCTACCCGTGATGCGCGAGCGGAAGGCCCGCTGCAGCAGGATCGAGCCGTCAGTGAGGACCTTGAGGTCCGGCGGACCATCTTCGCCGAGAAACCGCGGCAGGGTCGACGGCTCGGGGATGCGGGCCACCCGGAGGTCTTTCTTGGCCCCCAGCACCTCGAGCGCCCCGGGGGTGTACGCGGGGGCCGCGATGACCTCGAGGTAGGTGGTGAGGAGTTCCCGGGCCAGCTCCGCGTCGACTTCCCGGTTGAAGACGGCCACGCCACCGAAGGCGGCCCGGGAATCGCAATCGCGCGCGGCCTGATAGGTCTCCACCCAGGTCCGGTCACCGGTCCGGATCGCCACGCCGGAGGGGTTGAGGTGCTTCATGACGGCCGCGGCGGGCGCCTCGAGGAAGCGCAGGATCCGGAGGGCATGGTCGATGTCCGCGAGGTTGGTCCATGACGGTCCGCCCTTGCCGAGCTTGAGCCAGTCGACGGGTAGCGCGGCGCCTTCGGGCACGTAGCAGGCGGAAGGCTGGTGCGGGTTCTCGCCATAGCGGATCCCGACGGGCATGTCGCCGTCGGGCCATGTCGCCAGGCGGTAGGTGGTCGTGTGGGCTCCCCAGCCCAGCGTGAGGGTATCGGGGAAGCCGTGGGTCACGGCCGTACGGTACAGGTCCTTCAGCTCCGACATCGGTGAGGTCCTCCGGGATGGGCGGGGGTCAGGCACGGGACGGGGTCGCAGGCCCCGAGTCGACCGGGAAGCGCTTGCGACTGCCGGGTTTCTCGGCAACCGAGCCTCCGGCACACAGGGGGCAATCATCGGGTTCGTGGGTCGGGAAATCGAGACAGGCCAGGGCCACCAGCGGGGCGGGAAGACGGGCCTGACCCTTGCTGCGGTCCACGATCGAGGCGATCTGGACCACCTCGCCCCCCAGGCCCCGCACGAGGCGCGCGACCTCGGCCGCCGAGCCACCCGTCGTCACGACGTCCTCGACCACGACCACGCCCTCGCCGGGCTCGATCTCGAAGCCCCGGCGCAGGGCGAAGCTGTCCTCGACGCGTTCGGCGAACAGGGCCCGGACCCCCAGGGCGCGGGCGAGTTCATGGGCCAGGATGATGCCACCCAGCGCCGGTCCCACCACGACGTCGACGGGCCCGTCGATCCGGTGTGCCAGTTCCTGTCCGGCCCACGTCGCGTGCTCGGGGTGCATCAGCAGGCGAGCACACTGGACGTACCGGGAGCTGTGGAGACCGCTGGACAGCAGGAAGTGGCCCTCCTTGAGGGCGCCGGTGAGCGCCAGCCGACGCTCGATCTCGGAAACGGACATGTCAGGCACGGAGGGCATCGCGGGTCTCCATCGCGGCGCGCAGGGCCGCCTCGGCAAAGTCCTCCCCGGACGAGGCGTACAGGATGGAGCGGGAGGCATTGACGACGGTCCGGTGCCCGAGGGCCTTCACGGCCTCGAGATCGCCCCCCTGCGCCCCCACTCCGGGGACGAGGAACCACTGCCCGGGGGCCTCTTCCCGCAGGGTCGAGAGGACCTCTCCGCGCGTCGCCCCGGCCACCAGGCCCACGGCCCCCGGTCGACCGTCGAGTTCCCGGACCATGCGGGCCACCCGCCGGTGCAGGGGCAGTCCATCGGCATCGGTGAGGTCCTGGAACTCCGGCGCGCCCGGATTGCTGGTGGCCGCCAGGACGAACGTCAGCCGGTCGGGATAATCGACGAAGGGCTGCAGCGTGTCGCGGCCCAGGTAGGGATTGACCGTCACGGCGTCCGCCCCGAGCTCGTCGAAGCAGGCCCGCGCATACATGCGCGCCGTGTGGCCGATGTCCCCGCGCTTGGCATCCAGCAGGACCGGGATGTCGGGCGGGATGCAGGCCAGCACGGCGACCAGGGTGTCCCAGCCCGAGGGCCCGAGCGCCTCGAAGTACGCCATGTTGGGCTTGTAGAGGGCAGCCACGTCGAGAGTTGCCTCGATGATCCCTGCCAGGAAGGCCCGCACGGGATCGCGCTTGCCCTTGAGATGGGACGGGATCCGCTCGAGATCGGGGTCGAGCCCGATGCAGAGCCGGGAGCCGCGGAGGCGGATCGAGGCCTCGAGCTTCTCCGTGGCCCGCAGGGCCGGGGTGGCAACGACATTCAAGGCAGGTCCTCCCTGGCCGGCAGCAGGTCGACGAGCCGTGAGGCCCCATGGTTCCGGACCCAGTCCGCGAGCTCGGTGACGAGCCGCTGGCCGATGCCCGGTTCGGTGAACGTGGCCGTGCCGACCTGGACTGCCGTCGCCCCGACGGCCAGGAAGGCCAGGATGTCCTCGAGACGCTCGATGCCCCCGATTCCCACGACGGGGAGGCGGGTGGCGCGCGCAGCGAGCCGGACGCAGCGCAGGGCGATGGGCCGCAGGGCCGGTCCCGACATGCCCCCGGCCAGCACCTCGGCCCGGAGCTTGCCCTCGCGCACCCGGGGCTCGACCCAGAGGGCGGGTACGGTGTTGACGGCCGCGAGCGCATCGGCACCGGCCGACTCGGCCGCGCGGGCGAGTTCTTCGATGGCGTGGTGGGGCGTGAGCTTCACGATCAGCGGCAGGCGGGTCCGGACCCGGACCCGCGAGGTGAGTTCCGCGAGGGCCCGCGTGTCGGTGCCGAACTCGATGCCGCCGTGGGTGACATTGGGGCACGAGGCGTTGATCTCGAGGGCGGCCACCCCGGGGACGCCATCGAGTCGTGCAGCCATCTCGGCATACTCGTCGAGCGTGGACCCCGCCAGGTTGGGGATCACCGCCACTCCGGTCCGGGCGAGGGCCGGGATCTTGTCGCGCACGAAGACCTCGAGCCCCACGTTCTGGAGCCCGATC
>JBIIHZ010000243.1:0-4217 GCA_044235265.1 Candidatus Sericytochromatia bacterium | reverse complement strand
CAGTTCGCGATCGATCTGGTCGTGATCGAACTGCCAGACGTGGTTGCCGAAGGCGTCGATGTGCTGCCGCACCTCGCCCGGCGGCTCCAGGTGCCAGTGGAGGTCGAGCAGTTGCTGGTGGCCGTAACGCTGGTTGGGCACGAGGCGCACGAGGGTCCGGACGCCGGAGACGGGGGCCTCGTAGCGGTAGCGGAAATCCTGGCGCACCCGGAGGATCGACTGTCGGATCGTCGCGGCCCGCGCGATCCGTCGGGGGACGGGGCGGACGACCGGCTGCACGGGGGTCGGTGCGAGATCGGTGGTGTCGCCCTGCCGGAAATACGTCCGTCCGAGCGAGGTGCTCAGGGTATCCAGACGCTCCTGCAGTTCTTCGAGGCAGGTCGCGAGGCCCTGGGCGTACAGGTCCGTGACGGTGGCGTAGGTCATGTCAGCGGCGAGCTGGCCCGTCAGGCGAGCCGGTTCTCCGCGGCGTTCGGTGCCCCGGACGACGTCGAGCCACTCCCGGATCTGGACGGCACAGAACCGGACGGACCTCGGGAAGTCGGGGTTCAGGACCAGAAACTCGACGATCTTGGCGGGCTCGGGAGAGGAACGGTAGGTCTTGCGGTAAGCCTCGTAGGCGCTGGCGCTGCGCAGGACGGCCACCCAGTCCTGGAACACGGTCACGCCGGGAGTCCCGTGGGCGTGATCGGTCAGGGCCCCCGAGTTCAGGAGCCGGATGGTCCGGCCCGCCCGCTCGACATAGCGCCCCAGCATGCAGAAGGCGAGGCGATCGTCGTGGAGCATGGTCGAGCTGAGCAGCCCCGCGAACGTGTAACCGGCGTCCCGGATTTCCTGGAGGATGTGGGCGGGCTCCATGAGGAAGCGCGTGGGGTCGACGTCCAGCAGGTGGAGGTAGCGGGTGTTGAGGTGGTGCCAGACCTCGCTCGAGAGCTGGTCCTGCACGGTCCGGGCGTTCTCTCGGGCCAGGCGGATGCACGAGAAGAGGCTGTTGGGGTTCTCGCGATCGAAGGCGAGGTACAGCAGGGCCTCTCGCATCTCGAGCCGGCCCATGGCCTGCTGGTAGGTCTCGAGGTCGCCGCCCATGGCGAGCAGGCGTGCCCAGGTGCGCTCGCGGCGGGCCGGATCGGGGTGCTCCAGCATGATCTGGTGGTGGACCCGGATGGTCCGGGCGGCATACTCGGCGCGCTCGAAGTAGCGTCCGATCCAGAAGAAGGCCTCGGCCGTACGGCTCAGCATGGGGTTCTCAATCCTCTCCGTACAGGACCCAGGTGTCCTTCGAGCCGCCGCCCTGCGAGGAGTTCACGACGAGGCTGCCCCGGCGAAGCGCCACCCGGGTCAGCCCACCGGGCAGGACCGTGATCTGGTCGGCCTCGGGACCTCCGCAGAGCACGTACGGACGCAGGTCGACGTGGCGTCCCTCGAAGCGACGATGGCCGTCCTCGTCGTCGACGAGGCACGGGTGACGGCTGAGGTCCACGACGGGCTGGGCAATGTAGCGGCGGGGCTCGGCCTCGATGCGAGCGCGGAAGTTCTCGCGCTCCTGGCGGCTCGCGTGCGGGCCCATCAGCATCCCGTAGCCGCCGGCCTCGTCGACCTGCTTCACGACGAGCTCGTCGAGGTGGTCCAGGACGTAGCGGCGATCGTCTTCGCGGGCGCACTGGTAGGTCGGCACGTTGGCCAGGATGCTCTCCTCGCCCAGGTAATAGCGGATCATGTCCGGGACGAACGGGTAGATGGCCTTGTCATCGGCGACGCCCGTCCCGATCCCGTTGGCGAGGGTGACGTTCCCGGCCCGGTGAGCCCGGACGAGGCCCGGGACGCCGAGCAGGGAGTCCATGTTGAAGCACTCGGGATCGAGGTACGGGTCGTCGATCCGGCGGTAGATCACGTCCACGGGCTTGAGCCCCGCGGTCGTCTTCATGAAGACGCGGTCGGACTCGACGACGAGATCCTGCCCCTCGACGAGCTCGATACCCATCTGGAGGGCGAGGAACGAGTGCTCGAAGTAGGCGGAGTTGTAGACGCCCGGGGTGAGGACGACGACGGTCGGGTCGGATTTCCGGCCCGGAGCGAGGGCCTTGAGGTTCTCGAGCAGCTGGGTGGGGTAGTGGTCGACGGGCCGGACGCGCATCTGGGCGAAGAGCTGCGGGAAGACCGTCTTCATGACGGCCCGGTTCTCGAGGACGTAACTCACGCCCGAGGGGCAGCGGACGTTGTCCTCGAGGACGCAATACTGACCCTTGCCATCGCGGACCAGGTCGATGCCGGCGATGTGGACGTGGACATCCCCGGGGGGACGGAAATCGAGGAACTCGCGACGGAAGTTTTGCGAGCCCTCGACGAGGTCACGCGGGATGATGCCGTCGCGGAGGATCTTCTGGGGACCGTAGATGTCCTTGAGAAACAGGTTGATGGCCAGCAGGCGCTGCTTGAGGCCCTGTTCGAGGCGGCTCCACTCGCTGTGCGGGATGACGCGCGGCAGCAGATCGAACGGAAAGATGCGCTCGATGGTGCGCTCATCGGAGTAGACGGTGAAGGTGATGCCCTGGTGCAGGAACGCTGCGTCCGCCAGGCGGCGGTGGTGGTCGTAGTCCCGGTGGCTGAGGCGCTCCAGCTGGGCGAAGAGCTGGCGATAGTGTGGGCGAGGGACGCCGGGATACTCGAAGAGCTCGTCGTGGAAGCCGCCGAGGTCGTAACCGTCGAATAAGGTGCTCAAGGCGAAGCGAGTCCTCCGGAAGGCGTTCAGAGCGTGGCGGCGAAGTCGGAGAGGGTGGTTTGCAGGTAGGTCAGGCCGCGGCGCCAGAAGTGGGGATCCCGGATGTCCTGGCCGATGGCGGCCAGGATCTGGCCGGGAGAGGCCGAACTGCCGCTGCTCAGGGCCTCGAGGAAGCCCGGAACGAAGGAGCTTCCCTCGTCGCGGAACTTCTGGAACAGGGCGTACACGAGCAGCTGACCGAAGGCATACGAGTAACAGTAGAAGCGGTGATGCGCGAGATGGGGAATGGTGGCCCAGCCCCAGCGCTCGAGGGGCGAGAAGGCCACGCCATTCCCGTACAGGCGCGCCGTTTCCTCGTTCCAGATCTGGCAGAGGGTGTCCGCCCCGAGGGGGCCCTCGAGAGCCAGCTCTCGAACGCGCCATTCCCAGCGCGTGTACATCGTCTGGCGGAACACGGTGACGATGGCATCCTCGAACCGCTTGGCCCGCAGCTGCAGCTGCACCTCAGGGTCCGTCTCGGTGGCGAGGAGGCGCTCCAGCACGAGGAGCTCGCCGAAGGTCGAGGCCATCTCGGCCATCGGGGTGACGGCCTGGTACTGGAAGAAGGACTGCTGCCGGGAGAGCATGAAGTGGATGCCATGACCCAGCTCGTGGGCGAGGGTGGCGATGTCTTCCAGGCGCTCGGTGTAGTTGAGCAGGATCCAGGGATGGAGACGCGGGGAAACGCCCGCACAGAAGGCTCCGCCCTGCTTGCCCGTGGCGGAGGGGACGTCGATCCAGCCGCGGTGGATGAACTCGCGGGCGATGTCGCCGAAGGCGGGTGTGAAGGCGTCGAAGGTCGAGGTGACGATCTGGCAGGCCTCGGGATAGGCGATGCGCCGGGGCGACGATCCGTAGGGGGCCAGGAGGTCGTGACCGGCGAAATCGGACAGTCCCAGCGCCGTCGCCTTCAGTCCGTAATAGGTGTGCACGAGGTCGTAGCCAGACTCGATCGTCTCGATGAGCGCATGGAAGACCTGCTCGTCGACGTCGTCCTCGAGCAGAGTCGAGGAATAGACGCGCGGATACTGGCGGAGCTTCAGGTCGAGCGTGTGGTCCTGGTAGAGGGTGTTGGTGATGAAACCGAACAGCGAACCGCGGTCCGAGAAGCCCTGCAACAGGGCTTGAACGCTGCGCGCGCGGAGGTTGCGGTCCGGGTGGGCCCGCAGGGCCCGGACCTCGGACAGGTTGAGCGCGGTCTCGCCCTCGCCACGGTCCACGGGGAAACGCATCCCGGCCGTGGTCTCGCTGTAGAGCTGTTGCCAGGCGCGCGTGCCCGTGAGGTTCTTGAGGTTGGCCAGTCGCTCCTCTGCATCCGAGAGGGTGTGGGGGGCGGCCTGGCGAAGGCGCTGCAGGTGATGGCGGTACGGGGCGATCGCCTGAGCGGCCAGCAAGGTGTCGAACCGGGGCTGATCGAGTTCCTTGAGCTCCACCTCGAAGAACTGCAGGTCGTTGAGGA
>JBIIHZ010000015.1:0-13436 GCA_044235265.1 Candidatus Sericytochromatia bacterium | reverse complement strand
CAAGCAGATCTGGGCGGCCCTGGACGCCCTGGCCGAGCACATCCCGCACGAACCTCGCCTGGTCGACGACCTCGGCCTCACGCCTCGGGAACGGGAACTGGTGGCCATCGACCCCGGTTATCCTGGCTTCAGCACGATGGCGCGCTTCGACTCGTTCCTGTCGGGTGATCTCCTGCAGTTCGTCGAACTCAACGCCGAATGCCCGGCCGGCCCGGCCTACACCGAGGTGATGGCCGAAACGTTCCGGTCGTTGCCCGTCATGAAGGCATTCGAGGAGGAGTTCGAGGTCCAGGGTTTCCGGACCCGCGATCGCCTGGTCGCCACCCTCCTGGATGTCTATTCGCGCTGGGGTGGCCAGGGTACGCCCCAGGTGGCCATCGTGGACTGGGATGGCCTCAGCACGCGCCACGAGTTCGAACTGTGCAAGGAATTTTTCGAGGCGCGGGGCATCCCGACTCTGATCGAGGACCCGCGTCGGTTGCGCTTCGAGGGCGGCAAGTTACTTTCGGGCGACGGCACGCCCATCGACCTCGTGTATCGCCGGGTTCTGACGGCCGAATTCATCAGCAAGTGGGACGAGGTCCAGGCCCTGGTCGAAGCCTATCGGGCGCGTGCGGTCTGCGTCGTCAACTCGTTCCGTTCCAAGTATCTGCACAAGAAGATGATCTTCGGCCTGCTCACGGACGGGAAGAACCAGGCCTGGTTCAGTCCCGAATCCCGTGAGGCGATCGCGCGGCACATTCCCTGGACCCGGCGGGTCCAGGCCGGGCAGACCGATCACCACGGTCGCGACATCGACCTGATTCCCTTCCTTCTCGAGAACCAGCAGACCCTGGTGCTGAAGCCCAACGACGATTACGGCGGTAAGGGCATCTTCATCGGCTGGACGCTCTCGAGCGACGAGTGGATCGCCGCCGTGGAAAAGGCCCAGCAGGACGATTACGTCGTCCAGGAAAAAGTGCTGGTGGCTTCGTCCGAGTTTCCCACCCTCCGAGAGGGTATCGTGTACGATCCGCTCAACGTCGATCTGGATCCGTTCATCTGGCAAGGAGAGGTCGAGGGCTTCCTCACGCGCCTGTCCGGGACCGCACTCTGCAACGTCACGTCTGGCGGGGGCATCGTCCCGACGTTCGTGATCCAGTCCAAGGAGTAATTCGTGTTCGAGACCTTCACGATCGGGATCGAGGAAGAGTACCAGATCATCGATCCCGAGACCCGGGAACTGCGCAGCCACATCCAGGTGATGCTGGAAGAAGGCGGCATGATCCTGGGCGAACGGGTTAAGCCCGAGATGCACCAGTCCATCGTCGAAGTGGGGACGGACGTCTGCCGTACCGTCGATGAAGCCGCCCGTGATGTGAGACAGTTGCGCGCGGCGATCGCGCGCCTCGCCCAGCGACACGGCCTTCGCATCATGGCCAGCGGCACCCATCCCTTCTCCGACTGGCGCACGCAGGACATCACCGACAAGGACCGGTACAAGGTCCTGGTGGACGACCTGCAGGACGTGGCCCGGGGTAACCTGATCTTCGGCATGCACGTCCACGTCGGAGTCAAGGATCGCAACCTGGCGATCGACCTGGTCAACCAGGCCCGCTACTTCCTGCCCCACCTGCTCGCGCTGTCCGTCTCCTCGCCGTTCTGGCTCGGGCGTGCCACGGGACTCAAGTCGACGCGTTCAAGTATCTTCAAGAACTTCCCGCGTACGGGCATCCCAGGCATCTTCAGCTCGTATGCCGAATTCGAGGCCTACGTGCAGATGCTGGTCCAGACCAACTGCATCGACAATGGCAAGAAGATCTGGTGGGATCTGCGCCCGCACGCGGTGTACGACACGATCGAGTTCCGCTGTTGCGACCTGCCCACGGACTACCGCACCTCCATCGCCCTCGCCGCGCTGATCCAGGCCATCGTCGCCAAGCTCGCCGTGCTGCGGACCCAGAACATGAGCTGGCGTGTCTATCCGACGGCCCTCATCGAGGAAAACAAGTGGCGCGCCTACCGCTACGGCCTCGACGGGAAGATGCTCGACCTGGGCAAGGGCACAGAGGTCCATACCCGTGAACTGATCCTGGAACTGCTCGATTTCGTCGATGACGTCGTCGACGAACTGGGCTCTCGGTCCTGGCTCAAGCACATCGAGACCCTCCTGGACCGGGGGACGGATGCAGACCGCCAGTTGCGAGTCTTCGCCGAGACGGGCGACCTGAAGGCCGTCGTGGACGACACCTGCGATCTGACGCTCGATGGTATCGATCTGGGTCTCGCAGACGACATCATGGCCAAGGCACCTGGCCTTGCCGAGCGCCTCAAGAAGACGGCCGACGCGATGGCGAAAGGGCAGGTCAGTGGCTAGACTGCGTACGGACCTGTCCCGGATCCCGTTCCGGCCCGAGTTCCGTCCAGGTGCCCACAACGCCGTCCATCGCTGCCTCCGGGTCATGCCGGGTGAGCGAGTCGTCGTCATCGCCGACCAGGCCTCGGCCGAGATCGCAGCCTCCCTCCTGGAGTCAATCGAGGAAGCGGACGGTCTCGGTGAAGCCTTCATCATGGAAGACTTCGGCCCGAGACCGATCCAGGACATGCCCTACGAGATCCTCAAGGCCGTCGCCGATTCGGCCGCGACCTTGTATACCGTGACGCCGCAACCCGGTGAGGTGCCCTCTCGAGCCCAGGTGATCAACCTGGCCACGATGCGCAAGGTCCGTTACGGCCACATGGTCGGGATCACTCCCGAGATCATGACGTCCGGAATGCAGGCGGACTTCGATGCGATCAACCGGATGAGCCTCGGCCTCCGCCGCATCCTGCAGGGGGCGAGACATATCCATGTCTCGACCCCGGCCGGGACGGACATCGAGATCGAGCACGATCCCGAGCGGTTCCGCTGGATCAAGACCTCGGGGCTGATCTCTCGCGACGCGTGGGGAAACCTGCCCGGTGGCGAGATCTTCACGACCCCACACCGCATCCGCGGTATCTGGGTGGCGGACGGTCCCGTGGGAGACTACTTCTCCCAGAAGTACGGGGACCTGGTCGCAACGCCCCTCACGGTGGAAATCGAGGACAACCTCCTGCGTGGCGTGAGCAGCCCCCATGAGGAACTCGCTCGTGAATTCTGGAACTACTGTCACGCGACGGAAAATGCGAACCGGGTCGGAGAGATCGCCGTCGGAACCAATCTCGGAGTGACCAAGTTCACCGGGAATCTTCTCCAGGACGAGAAGATCCCCGGCTTCCACATCGCCTTCGGCGAGCCGTGCGGCTGCCTGACGGGAGCCGACTGGACTTGCCGGAACCACATCGACCTGCTGGCGCGCAACTGCTCCATCTGGGCGGACGGCCAGCCCATAATGCTCGAGGGACGCTTCGTCGACCTGCGGGCGGGGACCTGACCATGAAGCACTATTACCATCACTGGCACAGTCCGATCCTCGGTCGCGACCTGGGATTCGACCAGTGGGGCCACGCAGGGGCCCCGATCCTGGTCTTTCCGACGTCGGGCGGCTCCAACCGCGAGGCCTACGATTTCGGGATCGTCCATGCGCTGCGCCCCTGGATCGAGCGCGGCGCCGTGCAACTGTTCTGTCTCGATTCCATCGATCGGCAGTCGTGGTACGCGTATCATCTCCATCCGGGACGCCGGGCGCATCACCACGGTCTGTACGACCGCTACGTCCGGGATGAAGTGGTGCCCCTGGTACACCACCTCAACCCGAACCACTTCCTGTCGACGTTCGGTTGTTCTTTCGGCGCTTACCACGCCATGAACTTCGGACTTCGCCATCCCGGAACCATCTCGCGGATCTTCGCGTTCAGCGGGCTGTATCGCATCGATGGCTTCGTGGATGGATACTGGGACGATAATTGCTATTTCCACAGCCCCGTGGCCTACATGGCCAACATGGGCGAAAACGATCTCCTGAGGGCCATCCGCCAGCAGCGGATCATCCTGACCACCACCAAGCACAATGAAGTGCCGGGCCTGGGCCACGGTACCTTCGAGATGGCTCGTACCCTGCGAGCCAAAGGCGTGCCCGTGCTCTACTCGGTCTGGGAGCACGGACATCACCGTCACGACTGGCCCACGTGGCAAGAGATGGCCCAGACCTACGTCTAGTCCCTTCGACTGAGGAACCATGACCACGATCAAGAAGAAACCGGGTGAACCCAAGCGCGTCGGCATCCTGGTGGGCTGGGAAGACACCTTCCCCAAGGCCTTCATCCAGGCCGTCAACGAGAAAGGCAATGGCGAGGTCGTTGCCGAGTTCGCGAAGGTCCATGCTCCCACGTCGAACGAACCCAAGCGTTACGACGTCATCGTCGATCGCATCTCGCACGAGATCGAGATCTACAAGCCCTTCCTGAAGAATGCCGTCCTCCAGGGCACCTACGTCATCAATGACCCGTTCTGGTGGCTGGCGGACGACAAGTTCTTCGACAACTCGCTGATCGAGAATCTCGGCGTCGCCGCGCCGCGTACCGCCATCCTGCCGCCGGTCGAACGGAACCCGACCACGCGTCCCGAGTCGCATCGCAACCTGATGCTGACGGACTGGGAAGCCATCTTCGACTACGTGAAGTTCCCGGCCTTCCTCAAGCCCTATGACGGTGGTGGCTGGAAGCACGTCTACAAGGTCAACAACCGCGAGGAGTTCTTCCACTACTATCACCAGACCGGTCGCCTGGTGATGGTCCTGCAGGAGTTCATCGACTTCGATCACTATGTCCGCTGCCTGTGCATCGGCAAGGACAACATCATGCCGATCAAGTACGATCCGAAGAACCGCTGCTACGTGGAAGACCACAACCACCTGTCGCCGGAACTGGGCGCCAAGATCGTCCGGGACGCCACGGTGATCAACCAGGCCCTCGGCTACGACATGAACTCCGTCGAGTTCGCGATCCGCGATGGCGTCCCCTATGCCATCGACTTCATGAACCCGGCCCCGGACATGGACTACTACTCGATCCTCCCGCACTACTTCGACTGGGTCGTGGGTGCGATGTCGGACTTCGTCATCAAGGTGGCCCGCGAAGAGCGCCAGATGGCGGAGCACTACCCCTGGGCCAGGCTGGTCCGCGGGCTGACGACGCCGATCGAGCAGGGCAAGCCCGCTGCCGACCGGGCGGCTGCCTCGGCAGCCGCCGAACCCAGGACCGAGAAGTTCGCGGTCGTGGCCGGTGAAACCCGCAAGGGCAAGGGCAAGAAGTAGGCCCGAACCGGGGCGGATTTCCGGATCCGCCCCGGACTCTCCCCGGCCCGCCACGGGCATCCCCCATCCCGCAGACGTGACAAGCGTCCAGAAGTGGAACCGCGGCATGCGCATCCTGGTATCCAATGACGACGGCATCCTCGCCCCGGGCATTCAGACCCTGGCGAGAACCCTGGCCACCCGCCACGAGGTCCACGTGGTGGCACCCGACCGCGAGCGCTCAGCCACGGGACACGCGCTGACCCTTCACAAGCCTCTGCGGGTCGAGAAGGTCGACATGGGAGACCGTGTCGCCTCGGCTCACGCAGTCAACGGAACGCCCTCGGACTGCGTCAAGATTGCCGTGGGCGCTCTGTTACCGGACATGCCCGACCTGGTGCTCTCGGGCATCAACCGGGGGCCGAATCTGGGAACCGACGTGATCTACTCCGGAACCGTCTCGGCCGCTCTCGAGGCCACCATCCTCGGGATTCCGGCGGCCGCCCTCAGCCTCGCGACGTTCTCGGACATCGGCTACGAGGTCGCTGCGGAATTTGCGCTCGATCTGGCGGACATGCTGGGCGACCATCGCCTGCCGCCCAAGGTCCTGCTGAACGTGAACGTGCCCAGGCGCGAGACCGGCCCGATTCCGGACGTCCGGATCACGCGGTTGGGCGATCGCCGGTACCACGACTCCTTCGAACCGCGTCTCGACCCCCGGGGACGGACCTACTACTGGCTCGCGGGGGAAGTCGTCGAAAACGAGGAATCCCCGGAGACCGACGTGGTGGCCATCCGGGAAGGTTTCATCTCGATCACCCCCATCCACCACGACATGACCCATCATGCGTCCATCTCCATGGTCCGATCCTGGCGGGAACGGACCGGCCTGAACGGCGAACTGAGCCCGACCGAGCGCAACTGAGGTCCCATGGCGCGCCCCCTGATCGGCATCAGCATCCAGCAGCATCCAGGCACCCCGGCCGTGAAACGAGGGAGGCCGATCCTCCTGCTCGACAGCATGTACGCGGAACGGATCCGGCGGGCTGGCGGTATCCCCGTCCTGCTGGCTCCCGGCGGAGGGGACGAGGGGGAAATTCTCGACCGTCTCGATGGAATGCTGTTCTCGGGCGGTGAGGACGTCGATCCCGTCCATTTCGACCAACCCCGCCATCCCACGGTCACGGACATCGATGCGGCGCGAGACGCCCAGGAAATACCCCTGGCCGTGAAGGTGCGCGAGCAGGGGATTCCCGTGCTCGGTATCTGCCGGGGCATGCAACTGCTGAACATCGCCTGGGGAGGCGATCTGATCCAGGACCTGCCATCGCATCTGCCCGACGGCCTCAAGCACCAGCAACAATCGCCCGTCCACGTGGCGACCCACAGCGTCACGCTCGAACGGGCCTCGACCCTGGCTGGCCTGGCAAGGGCTGACGATCTGCTCGCCAACTCGTTCCACCATCAGGCCGTGGATCGGCTGGCCGGAGGACTCCGGGCCGTCGGGTGGACGATGGACGGCACCATCGAGGCCTTCGAGGCGACGGACTGGCCTTGCCTCGGTGTGCAGTGGCACCCCGAACTGCTGGAAGACGTGACCTCTGACGCGCTCTTCGACTGGCTCGTGACGCATGCGCGGCGGCGAGCCCGCCAGCCGAGGGGATGACCGGGTAGCCCCCGTCCCGTGCTATAATTCATCGATGCATCGAAGCACTCCCGTCAGGGGAGCCCTATGGAGGCCCACGTGAAAGTCAACCTGGAGAAGAAGGACAAGAACCTCGTCGAGCTGCTCGTGGAGGTCGACGCGGACCGCGTCAACCGTGCGTACGAGCATGCTGCGCGTGACCTCGCCAAGCAGGTCCGCATCGATGGCTTCCGTCCTGGCAAGGCCCCGCTGAAGCTCGTGGAGCGCCACGTGGGTCCCGAGGCCATTCTCGCTCAGGCCATCGAGAAGCAGCTGGTCGGGGAAGCCTACACCCAGGCCATCACGGAGCATCAGGTCGAGACGATCGCCGATCCGAACTTCGAACTCGTCTCCTTCGGTAGGGGCGAGGCCCTTGTCTTCAAGGCGACCGTCGAGGTCCGTCCCGAGGTCAAGCTGGGAACGTACACGGACATCGAAGTTTCGGCCATCGAGGTCAGCGTGACGGACGAAGATGTTCAGAACCAGCTGAACAGTCTCGCCAGCTCGCGCGGTTCGCTCGAAACGGCAGACCGTGCCGCTGCCATGGGCGACGTCGTGATCGCCGATTTCGAGGGCAAGATCGGTGGCGAGGCTTTCGCAGGCGGCACGGCGACCGGTTACTCCATCGAGATGGCCACGGGCCGCTTCATCGAGGGGTTCGTCGAGGGTCTCGTCGGGACCACGGCCGGGCAGGAACCTTCGCTCGATCTCAAGTTCCCCGAGGACTATCCCAACCAGGAACTCGCTGGCAAGGACGTGACTTTCACGTTCAAGGTGCACGAGGTCAAGGAACGCAAGGCGCCGACGCTCGACGATGCCTTCGCCACGTCGCTCGGTTCGGAATCGCTCGAAGCCCTGACCACCCGCATCCGCGAAGATCTCACGGCCCAGCGCAGCGAGGCCCGCGAGGTCGAACTTCGTAAACAGATGCTCGAGAAGATCCTCGGCGAAGCCGAGATGGAGATTCCCGAGACGATGATCCGTCGGGAAATCGACCTGCTCATCACGCAGCAGGCCCGGATGCTCCAGCAGCAGGGTATCGATCCCAACCAGATCTTCACGCGCGAGAACATCGATTCGTGGCGGACGCGCGTCCAGCCGGAGGCCGAGAAGCGGATCCGGACGTCGCTCACGCTGGGTGCGATCGCCCGGGCGGAGAACATCCAGCCCACGGTCGACGAGATCGAAGAAGCCATCGTCGAGTTCGCGGCCGAATCCGGCACCAACCCCAAGGCCTTCCGGAACCAGGTGATCCGCAATGGCGCCTGGAACCAGATCGCGGACGAGGTGCTCTCGAGCAAGATCGTCGAGTGGCTGTTCGAGAAGGCGAAGATTGTCGAGAAGTCGGCCGAACTGGTCGAGGCGTAGTCGGTTCATGGCTGGAGGTAAGCCCATGTTCGTGCACAGTGGCCTGGTTCCGATGGTGGTCGAGCAGACCAGTCGTGGCGAACGCGCCTTCGACATCTTCTCGCGCCTGCTCAAGGAGCGGATCATCTTCCTGAACACCCCGATCGATGATGGGGTGGCAAGTCTCGTGATCGCCCAGCTGCTGTTCCTCGAGGCCGAGGATCCAGCCAAGGATATCTACATGTACATCAACTCGCCCGGCGGCGTCGTCACGGCGGGTCTGGCCATCTATGACACGATGCAGTACATCAAGCCCGATGTCTCGACGATCTGCATCGGCCAGGCCGCCTCGATGGGTGCGTTCCTCCTGAATGCAGGAGCCCCGGGCAAGCGGATCGCCCTTCCGAACGCGCGCATCATGATCCACCAGCCGCTGGGGGGTGCCCAGGGTCAGGCCACGGACATCGAGATCCAGGCCGCCGAGATCCTCCGCCTCAAGCGCCGCCTCAACGAACTGATGGCCCTTCACAGCAAGCAGAGCCTGAAGAAGATCGAGAAGGACACCGATCGTGACTTCTTCATGAGCCCTGACGAGGCCAAGGAATACGGGCTCATCGACGAGGTCCTGGTTCCGCGCATCGGTGCGGACAAGGTCCCGATGCCCCCTGCCCAGGGGGGCGGAGGAGTGAAAAGCGATGCCTAAATACGAGGACACCAAGGGCCAGCCCAAGTGCTCGTTCTGCGGCAAGACCCAGGACCAGGTTCGTAAGCTGATTGCAGCCCCCGGTGTCTACATTTGCGACGAGTGCGTCGATCTCTGCAACGAGATCCTTGACGAGGAACTCTACGATAACCAGCGGCCAGCGGAACAGCCCCCCGTCGAGATGGGGGAGATTCCGAAGCCAAAGGCAATCAAGAAGATTCTCGACTCGCATGTGGTCGGTCAGGAGCGCGCCAAGAAGGTCCTCTCGGTGGCGGTCTACAACCACTACAAGCGACTGACCTCCCGGGACGGCAACGACCCGGACAGCGTGGAAATCGCCAAATCCAATATCCTGCTGATCGGGCCCACGGGTTCGGGGAAGACCCTGCTCGCACAGACGCTCGCCCGGCTCCTCAACGTGCCGTTCGCGATCGCGGACGCCACCACGCTGACCGAGGCGGGGTACGTCGGCGAGGATGTGGAGAATATCCTGCTCCGGCTCCTGCAGGCGGCCGACTACGACGTGAAGCGGGCCGAACGGGGCATCGTCTACATCGACGAGATCGACAAGATCGCCAAGAAGAGCGAGAACCCGTCGATCACCCGTGACGTCTCCGGCGAGGGGGTCCAGCAGGCCCTGCTGAAGATGCTCGAAGGGACGGTCGCGAACGTGCCGCCGCAGGGTGGGCGCAAGCATCCGTACCAGGAGTTCATCCAGCTCGATACGACCAACATCCTCTTCATCGTGGGTGGGGCGTTCGTCGGACTCGACAAGGTCATCGAAACCCGCGTCGGAAAGAAGAGCATGGGCTTCGGTGCCGACGTGAAGGATCCCCTGGAGAAAGACCTCGGAACCCTGTTCCGTCAGCTCCAGCCGGAAGACCTGCTCAAGTACGGGCTCATCCCCGAGTTCATCGGACGTATCCCGATGGTGGCCACGCTCGATCCGCTCGATCAGGATGCGCTGGTGTCGATCCTGACCGAGCCGAAGAACGCGATCACCAAGCAGTACAAGCGCCTGCTCGGGATGGACGGGGTGGACGTCGACTTCACGCCCGACGGGCTCACGGCTATCGCCGCGGAAGCCCTCAAGCGCAAGACGGGAGCCCGTGCGCTCCGCAGCATCGTCGAAGAGATGATGCTGGACGTCATGTACGAGGCCCCGTCGCGGCCGGACCTGCGCAAGCTGGTGATCACGAGCGAGATGGTCGAAAACCGGATGGCCGTGACCAAGCTGCTCAAGATGCCCGAGAACGGTCAGCAGAAGCAGGCTTCCTGAATCCGGGCTCTGAAACGCGGCGGACGACCCGGGTCGTCCGCCGCGTCGTCCTATCTCGAAAGGATTTCCGATGAGCCAGGCGGAAAGCCCTGAGGAACTCCTCCCCGTCATCCCGCTCCGGGATATGGTCGTGCTGCCGCACATGGTCGTCTCGCTCCAGATCGGTCGACCACGCAGCGTGGCCGCCCTGGAGGCCGCCCTGGCCTCCGACCGGCGTCTCGTGCTCATCTCCCAGCGTCAGGCGCACAAGGAGGAACCCGAACCCCGGGATCTTCACGACGCTGGCGTTCGGGCGGACATCATCCAGATCCTCCGGCAACCGGACGCCACGATGCGTGTCTTGCTCGAGGCCAAGGAACGCCTGCGGCTCGTCGAGATGGTCGAAACCGAACCCGCCCTGCAAGGTCGGTTCGCGCCCCTGACGGGGTCGGACGAGGCGACCGAGGAGCACGACCCCCTGCGTCGACTCGTGACCGACCAGATCGAGGAAATCCTGACGCTGGACCCGAAACTCCTCGGGGACAAGTCCCTTCCCGTGGAAACCGGCGGCAATCCAGGACGCCTGGCCGATCTGGCGATCGCCTACCTCGTTCCCGATCTCGCCACCCGACAGGAGTTGCTCGAAACGCCATCGGTCGGTCGCCGCCTCGAGCGACTGGCCGAGGTCCTGGGCAAGCTCGTCGAGGAACTGCGCGTGGACCACGAGATCCATCAGCGGGTACGCTCCCGGATCGAGGGGGTCCAGCGCGAGGTCTACCTCCGGGAGAAGTTGCGGCAGGTCCAGGCCGAGCTGTCCGACCAGGGAGCCGGTGTCGACGAGGAGACCCGCTTCCGACAGGCCATCGAACGCGCCGGTCTGCCGACCGAGGTGCGAGAGGTGGCCCTGCGAGAGGTCGCGCGCCTGTCCCAGGCGGGACGCTATTCCCCCGAGGGAGGCGTCATCAGGGGGTACCTCGAGACCCTGATCGAGCTGCCCTGGAAGAAACGAACCCGCGACCGCCTCGATCTCGCGGCAGCACGCCACCTGCTGGACGGCGCCCATCACGGACTCGACCGGGTCAAGGAACGCCTGATCGAGTTCCTCGCGGTGCGCGAGCTGACCCGCAAGCCCCCGACCACCATCCTCTGCCTCGTGGGGCCCCCGGGCGTGGGCAAGACCTCCCTGGCTCGCAGCATCGCACGGGCCCTCGGTCGCAAGTTCATCAGCGTGAGCCTGGGCGGTATCCAGGACGAGGCCGAGATCCGCGGACACCGACGCACCTACGTCGGGGCCCTGCCGGGTCGACTGATCCAGTCGCTGCGCCAGAGTGGTTCTCGAAATCCGGTGATCCTGCTGGACGAGATCGACAAGATAGGCCGCCAGGCCCGCGGCAATCCGGCATCCGCGCTCCTGGAGGTGCTCGATCCCGAGCAGCACCGGACATTCCGGGACCACTACCTCGAGGTGCCGTTCGACCTCTCGGAAGTGCTCTTTCTCGCCACGGCGAACCACCTCCAGGGCATCCCGCCGGCCCTCCTCGATCGCCTGGAAATCGTCCGCATCCCGGGCTACACGGAACCGGAGAAGCTGGCGATCGCCCTGGAACATCTCGTCCCTCGCACGCGATCTTCACACGGCCTGGATGACGAAGCCCTGAACCTGGACGAGCCCGTGCTCCGCGAGATCGTTCGCGGGTGGACGCGCGAGGCAGGGGTGAGACAACTGGAGCGACGGATCTCGACCCTGGCGCGCAAGGTCGCGCGGGCCCTCGTCGAGCGTCAGGACCTCCCTCGTTTCGAGGCCGCCGATCTGGCAACGTGGCTGGGTCCCCGGAGCGTGCGCACGCCCGAGCATCACCGGGAGCCGGAGATAGGCACCGTGCACGGGCTGGCCTGGACCGAACACGGAGGGAGTCTCATGACGCTGGAAGTGGCCTGCCTCAAGGGACGTGGCCATCTCGCCCTGACGGGACAGCTCGGGGATGTCATGAAAGAATCCGCCCAGGCTGCCTACACGGCCGTGAAGGCGCACGCGGCACGCCTGGGGCTGGACGAGCACGCCTGGCGCGGGCACGACGTGCACCTTCATGTGCCCCAGGGGGCCATCCCCAAGGATGGGCCGAGCGCAGGCCTCGCGATCGCCGCGGCGATCGCCTCGGTCCTGACCGGTCGCGCCGTCCGGGCGGACGTGGCCGTCACGGGAGAAATCACCATCCGGGGCCGCGTGCTGGCCGTCGGGGGGATCAAGGAGAAGGTCCTGGCCGCCCACCAGCGGAACCTGGCCACCGTGCTCCTACCCGCGGACAACTCCGGTGATCTCGAGGAACTGCCGCAGGAGGTGCGGGAATCGCTCGCCATTCATGCGGTCACCGACCTGGCCACGGCTCTCGAGCACTTGCTGATGCCAGCCCCCGAGTCACCTGCAGGCGAGCCGCCCGTCGCATCGCAGGATGGTCCGGCGTGACCACCTGATGGAAGGGAACGTGACGCTGACCGCGTGCCTCATCGTGAAGGACGAGGCCGACGTCCTGCCCCGATGCCTCGAGAGCCTGAAGCCTGCCGTCGACGAGATCGTGGTGGTGGACACGGGTTCCCGGGACGATTCGCGGCAAATCGCTCATGGTGCCGGCGCCAGGGTTCTCGAGACCCCGTGGACGGGGGACTTTTCTCGGGCCCGCAACGTGGCCCTGGATGCGGCCCGCTCGGACTGGATCCTGGTGGTCGACGCCGACGAATGGTTCGAGCGTCGCGAGGATGCCCTGGCCCTGCGCCACTCCGTGCCCCCCCATCCGGCCGGGGGTCGCATCCGGCTGATCAACCATCTCGACGGGAACCGTCGCCAGAGCGTGGGCCTGCTCCGCGTCATGCCGAGACATCCGGCCATCCGTTTCGAGGGGCGGGTCCACGAGCAGGTGACGGGCCCCCTGGAACGCGCCGGATGGCCCACGGTCGATGTAGGAGGCGTGTTGCAACACGACGGCTACCTGACACGCTCGGTTCAGCGGCACGACAAGCTGTCACGCAACCTGCACCTCCTCGAAGAGACCCTCCGCGAACGGCCTGATGATCTCGAGGCCCGGTATCATCTCGGCAAGACCCTGAACCTGCTGGGCCGCCAAGAGGAGGCCGAGAAGGCCTTCGAACGGGTCGTCCTGGCGCCTCACCAGGAACATCGCAGGCATCTCGTCAACCGTGCCTGGGTCTTCCGGGCCGAACTCGCGTACCTGCTACGGGGAGTTGAGGCAGGTC